>DAIQOB010000095.1:1473-8424 GCA_036788075.1 Syntrophobacteraceae bacterium | reverse complement strand
GAGCCGGTTTCGATAATCCTCGTAGCCGAACCGACGGATCACTCGCACCGCGCCGCTCCGGTCCCGGATGGCTATGGACGGGAGGCGCACTCCATTGAAGGTGTTGTTTTTCACCATGGTGTAATGGGCCATGTCGAGGAGTACAATCCTGGAGCCCACGGAAAGGGGCTCCGGAAACGAGTAATCACCGATAATATCCCCCGCAAGACAGGTCATCCCCCCCAGGCGGTAGGTATAAGGATAGTCCCCCGGCTTTCCTGCGCCATCGATTTCGGGTCGATACGGCATCTCGAGGACATCGGGCATGTGGGCCGCGGCAGAAGTGTCCAGAATGGCGATGTCCATGCCATTGTGAACGATATCCAGGACAGACGCCACCAGGACGCCCGTATTGAGGGCGATGGCTTCGCCGGGCTCCAGGTAAACCTCCACAGGATACCGGCGTTTGAAGTCGTCAATGAGCCGGCACAGCAGATCCACATCGTAATCCTGCCGCGTGATGTGGTGGCCTCCCCCGAAATTGACCCACTGCATCCCCTGCAGGAATTCTCCGAACTTTTCCTCGAATACCGGCAGAGTCCGCGCCAGGGAATCGGCGTTCAACTCGCAGAGCGTGTGGAAATGTAGCCCCGAAAGGCCCTGGAGATTGTCGGCCTCAAAATTGGCCCGCGTCACTCCCAGCCTTGAGAAAGGTCCGCAGGGGTCATAGAGGGGAACGCTGACTTCCGAGTGCTCCGGGTTCACACGCATCCCGCACGCAATGTTCCGGCCGGATCTGGCAACCCACCCCTTGAAGCGGTTCCACTGGGAAAAGGAATTGAACACCAGGTGATTGGCATATCCGAGGAGTTCGTCGAATTCCGATTCCCGGTAGGCTGGAGCGAAGACATGCACTTCTCCCCCGAATTCCCTGAACCCCAGTTGAGCCTCATCCAGAGAACTGGCCGTCACCCCATGCAAATATTCCCGGATGAGGGGGAAAACGCTGAACATGGCGAAGCCTTTGAGGGCCATGATGATTTTGCACCCTGTTCGCCGCTGAACGGAATCCAGCACCTGAAGGTTCTTTTCCAGCGCCGCCTCGTCGACCACATAACAGGGCGTGGGGATGTCCTCAAAAGCAGTCTTCATATTTCGGCCTCTACCGGATTTGCTCCCCAGGACAGATATCTGTCTTCCACATCAATCCAAAAACTTTTCCGTCCAGGGCAAGCCATGCTTCTCCAGCGCTTCCATGAAGGGAGTCGGATCGAATTCCTCGACGTTGAAGACCCCTTCCCCTCTCCAGGTTCGCGTCAGCATCATCATGGCGCCGATCATGGCTGGAACGCCCGTCGTGTAAGAAATGGCCTGCGCCTTGACTTCCCTGTAGCATTCCGCATGGTCGCACACATTGTAGATATAATATTTTCTGTGCTTTCCGTCTTTGACGCCTTCGATCATGCAGCCGATATTGGTCTTTCCCTTGTAATTCTCACCCAGGGAAGACGGTTCGGGCAGCAGCGCCTTCAGAAACTGCAGGGGCACGATGTCGCATCCCTGGAATTTTACGGGATCGATACGGGTCATGCCGACATTTTCGAGGACCCTCAGGTGCGTCAGGTATTCTTGGGAGAAGGTCATCCAGAAGCGCATGCGCTTGATCCCAGGGATATTCTTGACGAGAGATTCCATCTCCTCGTGGTACATGAGATACATTTCTTTCGGACCGATCTCGGGGAAGTCGAAGGTCTCGTGAATGGAAAGAGGCTCCGTCTCGATCCATTGGCCGTTCTCATAGTATTTCCCCCGGGCCGAGACCTCCCGGATGTTGATCTCGGGGTTGAAATTGGTGGCAAAGGGATGGCCATGCTGCCCGGCGTTGCAGTCCATGATGTCGACGGTGTGTATTTCATCGAAATGATTTTTGAGGGCGTGGGCACAGAAGATATTGGTCACCCCCGGGTCGAAGCCGCACCCCAGCAGGGCCATGAGGCCTTTTCCCTTGAAGCGATCGTGGTAATCCCACTGCCACTTGTAGCAGAACTTCGCTTCGTCGGGCGGTTCGTAGTTGGCGGTATCGAGATAATCCACCCCTGTTTCGAGGCACGCATCCATGATGGAGAGGTCCTGGTAGGGCAAAGCAACATTGATGATGAGATCCGGCAAAACCCTGCGAATGAGCTGCACCAGCTCTGCCGTGTTATCCGCATCCACCTGAGCCGTCTCGATGGGTCGTGACAGCTGACTCCTGATTTTTTCACATTTTTCCAGAGTACGGCTCGCCAGAACAATTTCAGAAAAAACCTCCGGAACCTGTGCACATTTGTGAGTGACCACCCCTCCCACACCGCCGGCGCCGATGATCAGAACCTTGCCCATGGTGACCTCCTTTGCTGCCTTTCATCTATTGATTTTCAAAGCGGCTCATATTATCGAATGGATCGATATCAACCGGCTCGCATTCATTGACATCCGAAGCTCAAAAGTCGAGTATTATAAAAATGTCCAAAATCTATGTCAATGAGCTTTAAAGGAAAATTGCAGCTTGGCAGGAGCCTTCGAAGGGTCTCCGGTTGGATTCCGTCCCGCCTGAAGGGGCAAAGGAGAGAGGAGCGTCTCGGCATTCCTGCTTGCACTACACCCCGAAAGAACTCATAATGAATTGAAGCGACTACGAGTGGAGGGGCTGTGCGGGAAGTACCCGTAGCCCTGTGTGGCGACACCATCAATCCACCCCCCCTGAGGACATGAGGATGCGACGATGAACGATGAGAGCCTGAAAGCATTGATCGAGCGCCTGGCTTCCGAGTGCGACGCGTACATTGACCTGGTAGCCGTCAGAAAAGACTTGATGACTCAGAAAACGTATTCCACCAAGCGGGACCACCACCTCAGTGAAATCGGCGATACCATCGCTCTCCTCATAGAATCCCGCCTGAAAGCGCTCAAGTCTGGAGGTGCCTCCGAAGACTTGAAAGAGTTGCAGGCCGAGTACCAGGCCCTGACAGGACCCCTCCTTGACTTCATCGATTCCCGCATCCGAAAAATGGGGAAAGCGTCATAATCCGGATAGGGAAGGCAGAGAGCTACCGTCATGCATTGGCTGGACAGGATTCCATTTTGGCCGCTGGCCGTCGTCGCTCTTTTCATGGCGCTGGCTCCCTTCAGTCCGGAGCCTCACCTTTGGGAAAAAGTTAAAATGCTGGTTGCCGGCAACCTCGTACGCCCCCTCGACATCATCGATCTTCTCTGGCACGGATTTCCGGCAGCCCTTTTGCTCCTCAAGGTGGCGCGCCTGTTTTTTCATTGAAGTCAGGGCAATGCATTGGAATCAAAGGCCGCTATGACGACGCTTTTCACCCTCATCGGATTGTTCCTGGGGCTTGTGCTCTCAGCCAAGTCCATTCATCAACGACTCCAAAGATTGAGAAACGGGCTGCAGTCAGCCTGGATCGAAGTGGACAGGCAGCTCCAAAAACGATACGAAGTCGCCGGGCGGCTGCTGCAGGGAGGCGCAGACTGCTCCGCCCTGGACCCGGCCCGTCTGGAAAAGATGTCACAATGCCTTTCTACCGCGATGCATATTGCCTCACCCCGGGAAAAGGCGCCGGCGGAAAACCGATTCCAGCAGGCCCTTCACGCCTGGCTGACACAATTCGGACTCTCCCCTGAGGCAGCACCCTCAACGCCCCTCGCTCCCATTCGCAGGCGGCTGCAGGAGATCGAGAACGAACTGGAGATGGCCGTGGAAAATTACAACACGATCGTGCGGGACTACAACGCCACCATCTCCTATTTTCCCTCCCACATCATCGCATCACACTTCCATTTTGTTGCTGCCGAGGCTTTTCCTCTCGATACAATGGGCTCCGAGGGCAAAGCCCATCACGAGAAGGCCGCCTGACCGCCTCTGGAACCTCCCTGAAAGAAAAGTTGACAGGCACATGAAAACATCCAACGACTCCCCTACCGTTTATTCCACAGGCACCGGACGGATCTGCCCCCAGTGCGGACGACCCGTCAAGGAATGTCATTGCAGGAAAGAAGCACCACGGACCGCAGGGGACGGCATCGTCCGCATGCAGGCTGAAGTGGCGGGGCGCGGCGGCAAGACTGTCACTACCCTGTCGGGCATTCCTCTGGCCGACGAGGAGCTACGCAAGCTGGCTACAGAACTGAAGCGCCGCTGTGGAACCGGAGGAACGGTCAAAAACGGCGTCATCGAAATCCAGGGGGACCACCGCACCGTCCTGGAGGCAGAAATGGGCAAACGGGGATACAAAGTCAAACGGGTGGGAGGCTGACGAAGCTCCACAACCAAAGACTGTCCAAAATGGGGAGGATCCGCAGGAAATTTTTCCGACTTTCCCTGCATTCAAAAAAAATGATGTGGCGTCGCGGATTAGCGTGACGTAGCCAATCCGCGATAAACCCAAATGTCAGGATGCAGGCGGACAGCAGGTTTTTGCCTCGGCCTTCACGGAAGGCACGGCTGCCCGCATGCGCTCCTGGCTGAGGAAGACCCCGCCAAACACCAAAGCCGACGCCAGGTATTGTGCAGCGGTGAAGCGCTCACCCAGCACCATCCACCCCAGCACGATGGTAAACACTGGAATGAGGTTCACGTAAGCGGATGCCTGGCTGGCGGGGATACGACTGACCCCGTAATTATAGAGGCCATAAGCTCCAAAGGTGATGAAAACCCCCAAATAGAGGATGCTGAGAGTCGGGACCCACTCCAGCTTCCCGGGAAGCGTCGTGGACTCCATGAACAGAAACGGGAGGAAAAAGACGGTCCCAACAAAGGCCTGAAATGCCGTGAGGAAGAGCGGGTTGTAACGCGCCGTCAACCGCTTCAGCGTGAGGGTATACCCCGTGGCGAAGACCATGGCCATGAATTCGCAGAAATTCCCCCACAGGGGATTCGGCGCGTTTTCGCTGGGCAGGGCCCCCATTCCCAGCCAGAAAGCCCCGACAATGGCCAGGGCAAACCCCGCGAAGGTCTGCTTCGTGACCCGTTCCTTCAGGAAGGCCCGGGCTCCCACCGCCACCATGAGGGGCAGCATCGCCGTGATCATTCCCGCCTGGGAAGCCGTTGTATTTTCTATGGCCTTGGCTTCGAAGACAAAATAGAGGCACGGCTCGCAGACGGCCATGAAAAGAAGGTACTTCAGATCTCCCTTCCGGTAGACATTGCCCCGGCATCTCCCGAGGAAGAACACAAAGAAAAGACTTGCCACAGCCATACGTCCAAATACGACCACCATGGGATCGTAGCTCTGAAAAGCCAGCTTGAGGGCGATAAAAGAACTGGCCCAGAGAATCATCGCCAGCACGAGGCTCACGACAGAAATCCATTCCGAACGCACAAATATCAATTCAAAACTCCCTGCAGCAGTCACAGTGAATAGAAAGACAGATCGAAATTGACGGGGAGCGGTCGCAGCACCCGGGGAAACTGGACAAACAAACGCCCCGAAGGCATCCCTCGCCACCCACCACCCGGCAGATCATCTCCCGGGACGTTTTTCTTGCTTCAATTTCCATTTTAATTTATTCCATTCCACAGGAATATGGCCCGTGCCGTCACTGAAGCACCTGAGGAGATATTTTCCAACATCCACAACCCGTCTTCCGGCAGGCCATTCCTCGCAGTGCTCCGGCAAGCCTCTTTGCATAAAAAGGTCGTCTTCATGCCCTACCCACACTTTGTATTGAGCCTGCCCTCCTGGATCGACAGCTTCCTCCGCGAGCCCGAGAGGTCCTATCCCAGCATCGAGGAACGGATGCGCCTTGTCGTTCAGCTGTCACGGTTGAACTTCGAGGAAGGCACGGGAGGGCCTTTCGGAGCAGGCATTTTCGACATGCAAACCGGTCGGCTCATTGCACCGGGGGTGAACCTGGTGGTACCATCCAATTGCTGCATCGTCCATGCGGAAATGGTGGCCATCATGATCGCGCAGCAGGCGATGGGAAGCTACGATCTGGCGGCTGAAGGGTTGCCCCCGTGTGAAATGGTCGTGAGCACCGAACCGTGCGCCATGTGCCTGGGGGCGATCCCCTGGTCGGGAATCCGCCGCCTTGTGTGTGGAGCAAGAGACGAGGACGCCAGGAGTATCGGCTTCGACGAGGGTGCCAAGATCCCCGACTGGGTTACAACCCTCGAAGAGCGGAATATCACCGTCCTCCGCGATGTCTGCCGTTCCGAAGCCGCCACGGTTCTTCGGGCATACCTGGAATCGGGCGGCGTCATCTACAACAGCCGCCGCAATGCGTGAACCCTTCTCATCCATGATGTCCATTCCGAGAAACTGACACAGCGGCCAAGAGGGCTCGACAATGATCCAGGTGACCCCCTTTCTCAGCATCGGTGAAAACGAAATTCAGGAAGAGTTTATTCTTTCCTCCGGGCCGGGAGGACAAAATGTCAACAAGGTGGCTACAGCCGTACAACTGCGGTTCGATGTCTCCAATTCCCCCTCGCTGTCACCCGAGATCAAAGAACGGCTGATCCACCTGGCTGGAAGTCGAATGACCAAAGACGGTGTGCTCATCATCAATGCCAGGCGTTTCCGTACTCAGGAGGGCAACCGCCAGGACGCCCTCCTCCGGTTGGTGGAATTGATCCGCCAGGCAGCGGAGAAGCCCAGGCCGCGGCGAAAAACAACCGTCAAAGCAGCCGCAAAACAACGTCGTCTGGACGAGAAGAGGCAGCGAAGCACGACCAAGCGTATGCGCGGCCCGGTTCCCCGGACAGAAGAATGAGACCGGCCGGCCACTTTCAGCCGGACATCCACGCCCGCAGATCGTCTCCCTCCCCTTCCAGCAGGGGATATTCGCACCGCCTTCCCCAAGAGTCTTTCAGAACCATGAAATTTCCATTGACTTCCTGAACGTACCGGGGCGTCACTGGAATTTTCCCCCTGCCTCCGGGAAGGTCGATGACATAGTGGGGCATGGCCAACCCCG
>DAIQOB010000095.1:0-1373 GCA_036788075.1 Syntrophobacteraceae bacterium | reverse complement strand
ATTTTCCCCCTGCCTCCGGGAAGGTCGATGACATAGTGGGGCATGGCCAACCCCGAGATGCGATTGCGCAGGGCATGGACGATTTTGAGGCCCGTACCCACAGGGGTTCGAAAATGCGAGGTCCCCCGCGTGAGGTCCATCTGGAGCAGATAGTAGGGCCGGACTCTCATCGTAAGGAGCTTCTGGAACAATGCGCCCAGGATTTCAGGGGCATCATTGACGCCCCGCAGTAAGACTGTTTGACTCCCCAAAGGGATGCCGGCGTTGGCCAGGATCGCACACGCCGCACGGGAGTCGTCAGTGATCTCCCGCGGATGATTGAAATGCAGATTGAGATAGACGGGGTGATACCTGGCCAGCATGGCGGCCCATTCCTGCGTGATCCGCCGAGGATCGACGCAGGGAACCCGCGACCCGATGCGAATGATTTCCACATGAGGGATTTTTCGCAGCGAGGACAGCAGGGCCTCCAGGCGCTTCATGGGCAGGAGAAGGGGGTCTCCCCCCGACAGGAGAACATCCTGGATATCGGGGGTCTTTCCAATGTACTCCAGGGCCGCTTCCATGTTCGCGTCCGTCAGAGGAACAGGTTCCCGCCATCTTCTCTTCCGCGTGCAAAAGCGGCAATGCATGGCACACTGGTGGGAAACCAGCCAGAGGACCCGGCTGGGGTAACGGTGCACCAAGTTCGGCACGGGGGAAAGAGCCTCTTCGGCCAGGGGATCCTCCATGCCTCCCAAATCCTGCAGTTCACGGGGATCGGGGATGCACTGTCGCCAGATGGGATCGCCGGGAGAGTCCATGAGGCTTGCATAATACGGGTTGAGCTTGAAAGGAAAATATGCGGCCACAGGCCGCATCTCCTCCACCTCCATAGGATAATCTCGCCCGAAATCTTCCAGGGTTGCCGTGCTTGATTCCGCCCGGAGGGAACTCGATAGCATCTCCATAAACTGAGTGATCCCTGTATTACGCCGGAAGCGTGATCTTGCGTTTGGCAAGATCCGCCTGCTGCCGGTACAGGATGGCGACATTTCCCACCAGTCCCACCGGTTCACTTTGGCATTTTTCCGTGATTTGCTGGAAAAGCTCCTTTTTGCGATCCTGAAAATCCAGAAACTTTATCTTGATCAGCTCATGGGTGTTGAGAGCGATATCCACGGCGGTCAACAACTGATCCGTCAAGCCGTTTTTTCCGATCTGCACCACGGGCTTCAAATGATGAGCGATTCCCTTCAAATACTGTCTTTGAAAACTACTCAGGCTTTCCATACGTTATCCTTGCTTTGAGCATATCTCGCCTCTCCCGACCCCCATCGGGCAGGTTTCATAACTGGAATGAAGAAAAAGGGCAACAGGTCCCGGGGCTCCTT
>DAIQOB010000094.1:3041-8479 GCA_036788075.1 Syntrophobacteraceae bacterium | reverse complement strand
ACCTTTCCCTGTAAAAGCGTCTTGGACAGATCCACTCGAAGATTTCCTTCGAGCTTGCTGCCGGGAGCATCAAGCCTCAGGTTGGCCACCTGGAGAATGTCCTTTTCCAGGGCGAACTCCAGGGTGGTCTTCAGGTTTTCCCTTCCCGCCCTGACATCCAGAGAAAAATCCCCCCGGGGCGCCCCGGGCACCTCCCGTGCCCTCAGCTCCGAAGCCACCGTGTCGAATCTGCTCTTCTCCCACTGGATATTTTGTCCCTTCACGAAAACGTCCAAAGCCAGAGCCTGGAAGGGTCCTTTCACATGGCCTTCCGCCTCCAGGCTCCCGGACAGGGGCTTTTTCATGGCAGCGCCGACTGCATCCAGGCGGGGGAGCACCAGCTTCCAGCTTCCGTCCACCGCCTTCTCGGTGAGATCCGCGGTGGCATCGCTGGTGAGGCGGAACCCCTGCCCCGCCAGTTCAAGCCCTGAAACCTGCAATTTTCGGTTTTCATGGAGCGCCGCATTGCTGACCAGGGTCACCCTGGGTCCCATCAGGCCCATGACAGCGGGAGGCAATCCCCCCAATCCGACAGCTTCCCCTTCCAGGCGAGCAGTGGCCGGTCCCCGGCTTCCCTCTCCCTTCAGCCGGACATCGAGCTTCAGCGCCCCCGGACGCTCTTCTCCGAAAAAGGCGGTGATGAGTCGGAGGTCTTTCACTTGGAGATTCACGTCCACCATTCCCTCCAGGGCAGCGGGATCGAAGTCTCCAACGACTTTGAGAAGATGCTGATTTCCCTGAATTTCGAACCGGCGGATGGCAATTTTCCCCTGCGGCGGCAGACTGACGTCCAGAGACCAACCGAGGGAGGTTTCCGGGAGCTTCTTCTCTTGCAGGAGATTCAATTTCTCCGCCTGGCCGCTTCCCGTGAGGCGAACCCCGGAAAAGCCCGCCGCCTGGCGATCCAGGGGCTCAAAATGCAGGTCGGTTTTCACGTGCTCCACCTGGAGCTTCTGGACCAGGAGCTTCTGCACATCGACCGCCAGCTGCCCCTGGGGGTGGGGCAGGATGCCGCCCACTTTGCCCTGGAGGCTCAGCCCCCCGGCGAGAGGGGTCCCGGCAAGGGATTCCAGGACCTTCAGATCCTTCACCGCGAGGGTGAAGTCGCTGGAGAGCTCCTGGGACTGGAGGTTCAGCCCGCCCGATCCCAGGAGATGATAGCCTGCACCCTGCAGGTCCACCTTTTCCAAGGCCAGGGACTTTCCCGGAGTCAGGCGCAGTGTCAGGCCGAACCGGCTTTCGAGCCCCAGGAGAGGAACCAGCTCCGGTGGAAGGAGGGACGCAGCGGCGACACACTTCCCATCGAGTCCGAGGACGATTTCTTCGCGGACGCCCAGTTGGATCTGAGTATCAATGGATCCGTATTTACCCAGGTTGCCCCTGAGAGTCCCCTTCCAATCCGAAAGGGGCCCCTCCCCGCCGAGATCCACCTGGAGCTCGCCGGCCTCCTGCAGGTTCAAAACAGCTGCCAGCCAGCCATGGGGAGCTTCGTGAAATGTCCCGTCCACCACCAGTCGAGACGGTTTTCCGACGAGAGTGGCGTCCAGGTCCAGGCGGGTTTCCGGTCCCTCATCGATGCGACGAAGGTGAAAAGCGGCCGTGAGGCCCTCCGCGTCTTGAGCTGCCCCGAGCTTCCCCACGAACCTGAAGGCGCCGGCCTTTCCCAGAACGGGCTGCCCCAGGACAAGCTCCTCTACCTCCAGATGCTCCAGGGAGACGGGAGGGAGCTTTTCCGGCAATGTGAAGGGCTGAGGAGCTTCGGGAGGTTTGGCGGGCTCTTCGGGAGCCGAGGGCGGCAATCGCTGGATTTCGATGCGGGCTGCCGTCAACGCTTCAATGTGAAACTTTCCTCCCAGGAGCGCGAGGGGGGACCAGGACAGGGCCACATTTTCGGAATGGAGCCACGTTCCCGTGGCATCCCGGACTTCCAGGCGCCCCAGTTGCATCCTGAAGGGAACGAACCCTTCCAGGTGCTCCAGGATCACCTGCTGTTCCGGTTCGCTGCTGAGAAGACGCGACAGCCTGGAAGCGAGGAGATCCTTACCCATACCGGTCTGCAGGAAGAGAAACAGCCCCAGGAGCAACACGAAGACTGCTCCCAGTGCTCCGGCCGCCCAGATGAACACTCTGCGTCGTTTCACAGGTTCCATGGCGCACTCACATCCTATGTACCTTAGCAAAAGTTTTCTAACAAAACAAACCGTTCGCCCTGAGCCTGTCGAAAGGCATGTCTGGTTGTGCCCTTCGACAGGCTCAGGGCGAACGGACAGCAAAACATAATGTTAAGAAATAGATGCTCAGGTACTTAAAATGCCTGTCCCAGGCTGATATAGATCTGAAAGGCATCGTCCAGGCCTTCTCTGCGGTTGAGGGGAACCCCCACGTCCACGCGCAGGGGACCGATGGGAGTGAAATAACGCACTCCGCCGCCTGTCCCCCACCGCAGGCTCGTGTCGAAGTCGGGGTAAACCGAATCGAAGGCGCTTCCACCGTCAAGAAAAGCCACCAGGCCGATGGTCTGGGTGATCTTCAGTCGGAATTCGGCGCTGAATTCGAGAAGTGATCGCCCCCCGACGGGATCTCCGTCCAGGAGAGGACTGACGGACTGGTAGGCGTATCCGCGAATGGAGCCGCCCCCCCCTGCGTAAAAGCGGATATCCGCCGGGATGGAATTGGTGTCGGCGCCGCTCATGCTCCCCACGGCCGCCCGCCCTGCGAACACCAGGAAGGGATGCTCCAGAAGCGTCAGGTAATGGCTGTAGCTGCCGTAGCTTTTGAAAAAGCTGACATCGGATCCCAGGAGGTCGTAATAGGGAGCGGCCTGCAGCCTCAGGCGCCCTCCGCGGGTGGGATCCAGGAGATTGTCACTGAAATCCCAGTCAAACTGGCCCGGCAGGGAGACCAGTGCAAAGCTCTCCCGGTCGGAATCCGGCGCTTTGGGATCGACTTCCGAAAGCCGCAGCCGCGGTCCGAGGACAACTTTCATTCCCGGCCTCAAGTCCCGTTGCACGATCAAGGAGCTCTCCACGTTGTTGCTGGTGAAGGCGTCCGTATTCTCCCTGGCCACGCGGAGATTGGCATTGAGTACCTGGTCCGGCCTGAAGAAATCAACCTTCTGGAAGGTGTTGTCGAGAGCGATGACGAGCTCCGACAGGGTCAATGCCGTCTTAAAACGCTCTCCTTCATGAAACAGGTTGCGGTTTTCCCACGAAGCGGCGACCCCGGCGCCTTCATCGGTCTTGTAGCTCACACCGGCCCGGATGCTGCGATGCTTCCTTTCCGTCAATTCGACGGTGATGGGGAGGCGCCCCTCTTCGTCCAGGGTCTCTCCCTCCTTGATGAGAATGAGCGAAAACAGGCGCGTGTCAGTGTAGCGTTTGCGCGCCTCGGCAAAGAGGTCGGCATTGAAGCGCTCACCCGTCCGCCAGGGCAGCCTCCTTCTCACGAATTCCTCTTCCACCGACTCCAGCCCTTTGAAAGACGTGTCGCCAAAGCGCGCTGGAGGACCGGCATCCAGAGTGTATGTCACAAAGACCCCCTCCTGGCTGTGATCGACGATCACCTTTCGATCGGCTACCCTGGCGAAGGGATATCCCTGCCTCCTCACGTCTCGAACCAGCAGATCCTGAGCATTGACGATGCGGCTGGCGTCCGAAGGCTCGCCCACGGCCAGCCCAAGGGCAGAGGAAGACGGCATTTTCACATCGGGGAGAGAGGATCCTTCAATGGACTCGATTTCCACGGATTTCAAGAGGTAGCGTCGCCCCGTTTGAATTTCAAATACAACGCTGACAGGAGTTGTCTCTTCGTTCATCTCCAAGCGGATTTCAGCGGCGTAATAGCCCTGGGAACGGAGCACTTCACGAAGAGCCTCGACATCGTCGGCGGCTCTTCTCTGGAGGAGAAAGAGGGTGGCGGGAGGCTCGTCTTTCCGCGCCACGGTGATGGAAACCGCCTCAAGAGTCTTCTGCAGGCCTTCGTCTGTAACGCCCCGCAGTGCGACGGTATAAGGCATTCCGGACTCAGCCACGGCATTCCCCCCCACCAGGAGAACAACAACACCCCAGAGCCAATACATCAGGAGCAGGCGCCGCCTCGCGAATCCTTTTGTTTCAGTGTTCAAATACTCCTCCTCGACGGTGACGGCATTGTCCGTTTCGAATTGCTCCAATGTGAATGTTTTACGGCCACTCCCCCCCTGCACTTTCCGGTCGACGGGCTCATATCAGCCATCACGGGGAAGGTGGTACTTCCCATCCTCCTCCCAGGGCCTTGAAAAGGGCCACCAGGTTCTGAGAAACCAGCTGGTCGCTTTGAGCCAGGCTGTCCTGGGACTGAAAGAGCGCGCGCTGGTTGATCAGCACATTGAGAAAGTCCACCAGCCCCTGGGAATAGAGCTCGTTGGAAATATCCACCGCCTTGCGTGTCGCTTCAGTGGATTCTTTCAGGGATTTCCGTGTTTGCTGCTCCTTGGAGTATGCCACGAGAGCGTCCTCCACGTCTTTCAGGGCGTTGAGGACGCTCTGCTCATAGAGGATGGCCGCCTGTTCCTGCCGCGCATCCTGGACACGGATATTGGCTCGAATGCGTCCGCCGGCGAAAACCGGCCATGAGATCGAAGGACCAAAGGAATAAAAGCGGCTTTCGGGCAGCGTGATGTCTGAAAAGTTCACACTCTGTTGTCCCACGGCTCCTGTAAGAAAAAACTTCGGGAACAGATCCGCCGTGGCGACGCCGATGCGGGCGGTGGCCGCAGCCAGCTCCTGTTCCGCACGGCGTACGTCGGGCCTCCTGCGGAGCAGCTCCGAAGGGAGCCCCACAGGCACTTCAGGGGGACCGAACGGAATGGGGGCCTGCTCTGAGAGCTCCGCCAGGAGTGCCCCAGGGTCCTTTCCGAGCAGCACGCCCAATTGATGAATCGCCTGCCGCGCCGAGCTCTCCAGGCGAGGGACCTGTGCCTCCGTCCCTGCAAGCTGTGCCTTCGCCTGGGCCACATCCAGCTCGTTGCTCAGTCCCGCATCGTATCGCGCCTGCGTGAGCTCCAGCGTCTGCTGCTGAGCCCGGATATTTTCAGCGGCAATGGACAGGCGGAGCTGATCCCCCCTCAGCTGCAGGTAGTTGCGGGCAACTTCCGCCAGCAAAGAGACGAGCACATCCCGGAGATTCTCCTCGGAGGCGCCGATATCCGCGTCGGCTGCTTCCACGGACCTGCGGATGCCTCCAAAGACATCGATTTCCCAACTGGCATCGAACCCTGCGTCAAAGAGGTCTTGAGTGTTGCTGCCGCTCAGGTTCCCCACGGACGAAGAGGAGGCCGCTGAGGCCGACGGCGAAGATCTTTCGCTCCGTCGTATGCGACGGTACGAGCCCGAAGCGGTGAGATCGGGATAGGCATCGGC
>DAIQOB010000094.1:0-2941 GCA_036788075.1 Syntrophobacteraceae bacterium | reverse complement strand
CCGGCAGCAGTCGTTTCGAAGGGGAAAGGCATTGCAACATGAACGACTCCCGTGATACTTTCAGCCTGAAATTCATTTCATCATGTTTTTCCGTATCCTGCATCTGTTTACACCAGTTCGGAACCCGGAAACAACCCTCATGCGGCCGCCCATTTTTTTATCATGATATCTTGCCATTGTCCCAAAGCCTGCCTGATTCCATCATAATTTACTTTTTGACACCCCTTGTTTTTCCCCTATCATAATGTTTCATAGTTATAGGAAAATACGAAGCTCCAACGAATAGAGTATCTTTAGCTAGTTCAATTTATTACTAAAATACCTCAATACCGAAAGAGGATACGATCATTATGGCCGATCGCGTACCGTCCCCTGCAAAGCAGGCCAGTCATGAGCAGGAACCATCCGATTCCTCCAGCTCCGCCGAGAAAAGGCGTATGACCCTCGTGAAGAAAGAACCTCCTTTGGTGCTTTCTCCCAATGCTCTGGTGGTCCTGAAGAAGCGCTACCTGAAAAAGAATGAAAAGAACGAGCCGGTGGAAACACCGGAAGAGCTCTTCTGGCGCGTAGCCAAGGCCATTGCCAAGGGAGACGGGACTTACGAGGGGACCGACCGCATCGAGGAAACCGCCTTCAACTTCTATCGGCTCATGGCGTCGCTGGATTTCATCCCCAACTCCCCGACGCTCATGAACGCGGGACGCCGCCTGGGGCAGCTCTCGGCCTGCTTTGTGCTGCCGGTGGAAGATTCCATCGACAGCATTTTCGAAGCCATCAAGCACGCGGCCATGATCCACAAGAGCGGCGGGGGAACGGGTTTCAGTTTTTCCAGGCTGCGCCCGGAAAACGACAAGGTACTTTCCACACAGGGGATTGCCAGCGGCCCCGTTTCCTTCATGAGCGTCTTCGATTCGGCCACGGAAACCGTCAAGCAGGGTGGAACCCGACGGGGCGCCAACATGGGCATCCTGCGGGTGGACCATCCGGACATTGAAAGATTCATCACGTGCAAGACCGACAACGACCGTATGACCAATTTCAATATTTCCGTCGCCATTACGGATGCCTTCATGGAGGCCTTCGAAAAGGATACGGATTATGATCTCATCAATCCCCGCACGCAGCAGTCCGTCGCCAGGATATCCGCACGCAGGATCTTCGATCAGATTGTAAAATCGGCATGGAAGAACGGGGAGCCGGGAATCATTTTCCTGGACGCCATGAACCGGGGCAATCCCACTCCCCAGGTGGGAATGATCGAAAGCACAAACCCCTGTGGAGAACAGCCTCTCCTTCCTTACGAATCCTGCAATCTGGGCTCCATCAATCTTTCCCACATGGTGAAAGATGGAAAGATCGACTACGCCCATTTGAAGGACGTGATCTGGGATGCCGTGCATTTTCTCGACAACGTCATCGAAGTCAACAAGTATCCTCTGCCGAAAATCCAGGAATTGACCAAGTCCAACCGCAAGATCGGACTCGGAGTCATGGGGTTTGCGGACATGCTCATTGCCCTCGGCATTCCTTACAACTCCGAAGAGGCCGTCGCCACGGCAGAGGAAGTCATGTCCTTCATCCAGAAGGAGAGCAAGGCTGCGTCCGCTCAAATGGGAGAGACACGGGGGAATTTTCCCAATTACAAGGGGTCCATCTACGACCGGGCCGATACCCCGCACATGCGCCATGCCACCACGACCACCATTGCGCCGACGGGGACCATCAGCATCATCGGGAATTGTTCCAGCGGCATAGAGCCTCTCTTTGCCATCAGCTACGTGCGCAAGGTCCTGGGCGGTGAGGAGCTGCTGGAGGTCCATCCCCTCTTCCAGAAAGTCGCCCGGGAACGGGGATTTTATTCCGATGAGCTCATGAAGCGCATCGCCGAGCGCGGAAGCATCAAGGACTTCATGGAGATCCCCTCGGATGTCCGCCGCAGCTTCGTCGTCTCTCACGATGTCTCCCCCGAATGGCATATCCGCATCCAGGCGGCGTTCCAGAAGCATACGGACAATGCCGTCAGTAAGACCATCAACTTCGCCTTCGAAGCGACTGTGGAAGACGTGGCCAGCGCCTATCTCAAGGCTTTTCAACTGGGATGCAAAGGGCTGACCATTTACCGGGATGGAAGCCGCGACGTGCAGGTCCTCAACATTCAGCGCAAGGCGAAGTATCCCCAGGTGGAGCCCAGGCCGAGGCCCGACAAGACGACGGGATTTACGGAGCGCATCGACACGGGCTGCGGAAAGCTCTACGTCACCATCAACCAGGACGAATACGGCTACTGCGAGGTCTTCGCCCAAATGGGCAAAGCCGGAGGATGCGCCTACTCCCAGATTGAAGCCACCAGCCGCCTCATTTCTCTGGCTTTGCGGTCGGGAGTCAAGATGGACGCCATTGTCCGGCAGCTTATGGGCATCCGCTGTCCCTCGCCCGTGTGGAAAAATGGCGAGCAGGTCGTTTCCTGCTCCGACGCCATTGCGAAAGTCCTCAACCATCGTGCGGAAACTCATGTTGCGTCCGTTGCCGCCGAAATGGGCGCCTGCCCGGACTGCGGGTCTGCCGTGGAGCACGAAGGCGGCTGCATTGTCTGTCGGTCCTGCGGGTTCTCCCGCTGCAGCTGAGGAAAACGCATGCCCCACCTTCACCGCTGGGACCTATCGCCCAAGGAAGCCATAGCACTCCAGCGTGAACTCGCTCAGCAAGTCCGGTTGCAGCCGCTCCCCGATCATTTTGAGGTTCTGGGAGCGGCTGACATCGGCTACGTCCCCACGAAAAACCGCCTTGTGGCGGTGATGCTCACTTTCCGGTGGCCCGGGCTGGAGCCGCTGGAAACCGTGCATGTCATCGCGCCCATCCCTTTCCCCTATATCCCGGGGCTGCTTTGCTTCCGGGAGGTGCCATCGTTGCTGGCTGCCTATCACCAGTTGCAGCGCCCACC
>DAIQOB010000093.1:0-8485 GCA_036788075.1 Syntrophobacteraceae bacterium | reverse complement strand
GGCTGAATCCCATTTGAAGGGTTCAAGTAGGTAGGCCGTTTCTAATTCTGGTGTCGATCGGACACTGCGCAACAGGCGAATATGAACCCCGTCAGGTCCGGAAGGAAGCAGCGGTAAGTATCCCCGTCTGTGTCGTGGTCTACTCTAATTGGATGCCGGAAGGTGGGCGGTCTGTTACCACGCGATTCGACAAAGGGTGCACGGCCAGGGACTCCCACCGATGATGATGGCTATTCAGCCAGTCCCTCTCTCGAACTGCCCCTCAGAATTCATAAACCCCTTTTATGGGAGTCAGCCATGAAACGTTTGTGTTCCGCAGCGACAGGAATCTTCGGGCTCATTGGACTCAGCCTCTGGGCTGTTTGCTCGATCCCTGCAACTGTTTCCGCATCTAAAGGACTTCTGATGGTTCAAGAAGCATCCGGCCGGCCTCACACCCCCCCTGCATCCCAAGCTTCGCCGTCGGGCCAGGCCCTGAACGCAGCTCCTTCTTACGAGCAGGTGAATTCCATTCTGCAGCAGCGCTGCATCATGTGCCACACAGGCCCTCAGGCCGCGGGCAATCTTCGTCTCGACTCGTATGCCGGTCTCATGGCCGGAGGGAGCAAAGGACCGGTGGTCTTGCCCAAGTCTCCTGAAAAAAGTGAGCTGCTGCGGAGGATTCGCGGCGACAGCCAGCCCCGCATGCCCATGAACGGCCCGCCGTGGCTCACGGAAGAGGAGACTTCCACCATCGAGCAATGGATCGCAGCCGGGGCCATCGACGCTCCCATCGGTGAAAACCAATCCCCAAGGCCCCAGGAAGAGGCCAGGAAGGAGGGGACTTCCCCATCGGGAGAGGCATCGGCCTCGGCCCCTCTTCGGTATACGGATGTGGCCCCCATATTCCAGAAACGCTGCGTCAGGTGCCACATGGCCCAGGGGAGCTCGGGCACACCCCCCGAAGGGATTCGCCTGGACAACTATACAGCCATTCTGTCGCGCTCGGAGCGCCCCATCGTCATCCCGGGATACCCCGAATTCAGCCTCCTGTTTCGGAGCATCAAGGGCTTGTCCCTCCCCCGCATGCCCATGGACGGTCCACCATACCTCGATGACCAGGACACGGAAAAAATCTCCCGGTGGATTGCTCAAGGTGCTCGAAGCGCCGAGGGAAAAGCTGCTGCTGTGCCCGCCGGGGCCAACATACGCTTGAAGGGAACGCTCACGGGACGGTGGGCTCTCGATGGGGTTGCCCTTGCGGTGGATTCGGGCACACGTATGGACAAGAACCCGGCGCCGGGCAACTCGGTGGAGGTGCGCGCTGTCGTACAGGCAGACGGGTCCCTGCGCGCCGTCAGGATCAAACGTCTCTAAAGGCTTGTTGAAAACCGGTCGATCAACCCAGCAAAATGAGGTTGGACGACAGTACCCCATACACGACGATCAGCAGAGAAATCCCGTTTGAGACCAGGGAGACCAGGGCCAAGCGGCGCTGGATGCCCGGAACGACCCCCTTGAGACTCTCCACACCGGAAAAGGGTTTGAGGATTCCCACCCCCAGTCCTGAGATCACCCCTCCCAGAAACGCCAGGTAGAGCGCATACCCCACGTACAAATATTCCTTATGCAGCAGGCAGAAGGGACAATGGTGCGTTGGCAATTCGTAAAAATAGAGCGGTATAAAGGAAATCAGGGCTACTCCACTCGCCAGGAAGGTCAATGTGGAAAGGATGGAAAAAAGGATGGCGCCCTTTCCCGCACGCCGGTAATACACCCCGCAGATCAGGGTAGTCCCCATCAAAGTGTAAAATGTTGCCGCCAGGGGAATGGGAGGCAGTGCGACTATGCCCGACGTGACGCCCGCCGCATCCGCCGTGAAAAGGGTGCCACAGCACGACGTGATGATGTTCGGATGCAGGCCTGCGAAATAAGCCGTCTGAAGGATCGTTTCCGCCAGAATCAAGGGGGCGATGCAGAGGAGGAGGGCGTATTTTTTGCGTATCAACGGGTAGTCCCAGGCCCGGTTGTCTGTAAAATTGATGACAAGCCAGACAGCCCCCAGGATGAAATTGATGATTTTCAAAACGATCGTTGGATACCCCCAGGGGTTCACGTTCAGGGAGCCGGCAGCGCACATGGCCCCGACAAAAAGCGGCGCCAGGTGGTCCGCCGTGTAGATGAACAGGAAGAGGGAAAGCAGCTGAAAACCAAGGGCATAGGTGATGAGGACAGAAATCAGGTACGTTCGTCGCTCCAGCCCCAACTGGACTTCACTTCCGCTCCGCATGTCCCAGCGCAGAAGGATTTGCACGGCGTAAAATGCCGAATAGACGAGCATGAAGCTCACCAGCAGGGACCCCAGCAGCAATCCCAGGATAGGACCGTGAAAAATCATGGAGCGCTCCTCACCGCTTCACTGCATTTGCCCGTCACGCATGGCCACGACGCGGTCAACCACCTCCGACGAATGGACAATGGGGTCGTGACTTGCAATGAGCAACGTTTTCCCTTCCTCTTTCAGATCCTTCAGAATAGCCATCAGCTCCAGGGAAAGCCTCGTGTCCAGATGCGCCGTGGGTTCGTCGGCTATGATCACCGACGGATTGTTGATGAGCGCCCGGGCAATGGCCACCCGCTGAGCCTCTCCCCCCGACAGCCATTCAGGCTTGGAATCTGCCTTGCTGCCGACATTGAAGAGATTCAGGAGCTTTGTCGCGCGTTCCTTCAGGGATGCATACTTCTCCCCCGTGGGGTAGGCGGGGATCATGACATTTTCCAGGACACTGATTCCCTTGATGAGATTGTACTGCTGAAAGATGAACCCAAACGTGCTGCGGCGGATTTCCGTGAGGAACCGTTCGGGAAGACTCGTGATCTCGCGGTCTCCAAGCAATATCCTCCCCGCGGTCGGCCGCGCCATACACCCGAGAATGCTCAGGAGGGTCGTTTTCCCGGACCCGCTCGGCCCCGTGAGGGCCACTGCCCGGTGGGCCTCGATGGTGAGGTTGATTCCCTGCAGCGCAACAAATTCATTGGGTTTTCCCGTGTTGAAGACTTTGCGGATCTCTTTCAATCGAATCATGCGTTACGCTTCCTCCCACCACATCGTTGTTTCACCTGCAGCGCGTGCCATCCCATTGCGTCAGGCCCGCATCACCATGTCGGGGTCGATGGTGGCTGCCCTCCAGGAGGGCACAATGGTTGTCACCGTATACGGGACCACGGTGAGAAAGAACAGGGTGGCGATCTGATAAATGCTGACAAACGGGGTGAGTCTGAATTGGGGATAAATGATGGACCAGCCCTTGATGGTGCTTTCAAACAAGATGAAAGAGGCGAAATAGACATGGGCATACGCCAGCAGCAGGCCGAAGGAAAAAGCAGAAAAGGAGATCACCGCACCTTCCCAGAATTTCATCAGCAGAACATCGGAAGTTTCCCATCCAATCGCTTTCAGGATCCCGATTTCTCGCTTCTCTTCGGCGCTCAACCCCGTGGCTCGGTCCCAGGCCAGGATGACAAAAGCCAGAGCGGCTCCCCACAAGATGATGATGACCAGCCCTCCCCGCCAATCGAAAACGGCTTCGTAGGTGCGGAGAATCTCCTCGCGAAGGATGGGGCGGGTATCCGGAAACATCTGGTTGATCTTGGTGGCTATCGTTGTGAGCTCACGCGGGTTCCGAACCCTCAGCACCAGGTCCGTGGCAACGTCGGGGGGAAAGGCAAAAATTTTCCTGAAATCCTGTTCGGAAATCAAGATCAGGTCGGACGAGACCAGCTCGGATTCGGAAGGAAAGACATCTTTGATTTTGAGAAAAAGGTAGGAACCGTCATAGGCTTTGAAGGGGATGATCCCATTCTCTTTTACCAGGAGGTTCCGTGCGACCCCGTTTCCCACGGAGATGGCTCCAGGAGTATGGTTCATCTCCTTTTTGACCACAAGAGTGTAATTGGCCTTGTTGGTTCCGTCGAAATAATAGCCCCACAGCCGCGGCTCCACGGATTGCACGCCCCGGATCTCCCGGATGGGTTCCATGTAGCTGAGGGGAATCAAGTCATGGCGCCCGGCCATCAGCTTCTGGACCGTTATTTCCGGGGCATCCGTCAGCACCAGGTAGGCCTCTTCCTTGATGGAATGGGTCAGAAACATCACGGAGGCCACCAGAAAGATGACAAAGGTATAGACAGCCAGGAGCGAGAAGTTCTTGCCCTTTCGCCTCAGCAGGGAAGAGAGGGTAAAGTCGATGACATGCCGATGCTTTTCAAAGGCGGACATGGTCATTCATTCCCGTGAGGTCGAAGATGAGGGGGGAGCACCATGAGAGAGCCCGACGGAAAATGCTCCAGGGAAAGAGGATGATCCTGGAAAGGGGTGTTCGAGTCCGCCATACTGGGATGCCGCGTGTAGCGTGCATCCGTGAAGATACAGAGATCCGTCAATTGAAGCTCTTTCACGATCTTCCTCTTTTCCAGAAATGAGGCTCTGTTCTTTTGCTGCACGACGCGGGCATGCACGAACAGGAGCCCCACCAGGAGAAGATTCACTAAGATGAATGCCAGAAGGACGTGACTCTTTCGGTCGAACATCAATCCAGACCCTTGATGATCTCGGGAGTAATCTGGTGGAATTTGTAGAGGGACTTGCCCATGTGATCCACCATGAATTCCCGCGCATCCTCCTCGTTGCCGAAGGGAACCAGCTCCCTGCCCATGGGACCGAACACATTGCTCCCCTCTACGTAAAACGCTTGGTAACCATCGACGGGAGTCAAGGCGTAATAATCCGTTACGTAAACGGAATCGATGTCGTCCTTGTTCCTGGCTGGATCATATTTCTGCATGGCGAAGAGATATTTGAACATATCCTTGACCCCGTCGAACACGGCATAATGTCCATCCTTGTAAAGGACTTGAGCTAAGAAGTCCGGGTACTTGGCGACAAACATCCCGCACACCGGGCATTTGTCCTTCTCAGCCGGCTTGACGGGCTGTTTCTCGCCCGCGGAACCCCACGAGGCGAAAACCAGGAGAAATAGGAGGCTCACTGCTGCAATAGTGTTTTTCATCGCGCATCTCCCTGACGGATTGTCTCGGATCCCTTCCGCAAAACCCTCTGCTGGATCCTCGTAATTCAATTTGACAATAGGCGCGGTGCAGCGCTGAGCACGCCGACCGGCACCGATCCTCGATGCACTTCGACCACTCCGGCAGGGAGATGGGTCGTGAATCCTTTATTCCTTCTTTTGCTCCATCTGCATCTTCTTCATCTTGCGTTTCTCACGGATCATTTTCGTGTCCGCGTACATATCTTCATAGGTCACCTTCATGACTTCATCGAAGGTAGCGAGCTTCCCGCCGTTCTCCTTCACAAAATTCTCGGCGTCTTCCTTCTTGGCGAAGGCCCATTTGGCGTTCTTCGTCATGACCCCCGGCTTGCTTCCACCGATGACCCAGGTAGCGGTCTCAGCGTCAATGAGAGCCTTTGTGTTGTAGTCTCCCACCTCGATGGACTTGGGAGTCTTGTCGATATGGGTCGCCAGATCCACCGCGGCACAATGGATGCTGCAGGCGCCAAACTCCGTTCCATCATCATACTGTATGTACACCCTGCTGTGGGAAAACATTCCACGATCCATGCCGCAGTAGGTGCAGCTCTTGTGCTTCTCTACGTCGGGCGGCTGCTGAGCGAAGGCGGACAGGCCCCAAAACATGAATATTGCCACAACACAAACGACGAAAATGCTCTTTCTCATGGATGTTCCCTCCTTATGACAGTTTACAGCGCCAATCCGTCCCCTCCCTTTCCCTCACCCATTGAGGGAAAAGAGGTAGACCGCAAGTGCCGGCCGTTCCATCGCCTCTCCCTGGAGAGCAGCCAGGAACCGACCGGCAAAAGGAATTCCAAATGGAGGCTAAAAGCACCTGCACCGGACACATAGGGGCACGTCATTGCTGACGCAGGCTTCTCAATCCTTCCGCTACGGCAGCGGGTGGTGCCGACGGGGGCATGCGCATCCAATTGCCTGTTTTGACATTGCCCATGAGCAAGTTTTGGATGTGGCCTTCGGGCAGACTCAACCGGTTGCCGAGCTTGCGGTTGATAAGGTCCATCCCGTTCTTGCTTCCCGTAAGAAATATCCACCCTTTTGGGGGATTGAATTTCGAGGCGTATTCTTTGACAGCCTGAGGAGTGTCGTTTTCAGGATCCACGCTGATGGATATGAAAAAAATATCCTTTCCCAACTCGTCTCCCAGAAGCTTTTGCGCTCTGAAGAGGCCAATCATGCCAGGGGGGGCCGTAGGACAATTGATGTAAAAAAAATTGATGAGAACCACGCGGTCCTTCAGCACATCGGAATAAAAACGCAGCCTTTCGCCGTCCTGGGTGATGACTTCCACGTCTGAAAAATATTCACGGTTGGCGTCTTCACGGGAAATACCGGCACCAGGGGGGGTAGGGGAGGAATCTTGAGCAACTGCGGCAGAAAACGGCAGGCACAGCAGCATGCAGACACAGAACTGGAGAAACATACCGGTCAAGATCTTCATGGATTCCAGCTCCTTTCCGTTTCTGCCAGCGGCACCTCAGGAAACCTGCCACCTTCCCGAAACATTTGATCTGTTTCCACCCTTCTGCATGCACGCAGGAATGAATATAAGTACGGGCCAGGCCTGAGTACAGGTGGCATGCGTCGGCTCGACCACCGTCCCCCCATTTCCTTATTGAAACTAAACCCTTTTCCCCTCCTGATCCAGGAAATAATGCATTGTTCTCACAGACCGCCCCTGGCGGAGGTGCCCGTCTCCGCTCGATCGTACGCCTGCAGAGCCTTGCCCGTTGCGGAGCGCTCTGCCTGTCCGGCAACTTCAGGCGGTGTCCCCTGGGCCACGATGCGCCCTCCCTGTTCTCCGCTCCCCGGGCCCATGTCGATGACGTAATCACTGGCCCACACGAGATCCATGTTGTGCTCGATGACAACAACCGTATGGCCATGCCCCGTGAGAGCGTGCAATACGTCCAGCAGACGCTTCACATCGGCCCGATGCAGGCCGGTGGTGGGCTCATCCAGGATGTAGAGGGTCGGGATCTTATTGCTTCCCAGCTCACCCGCCAGCTTGATTCTCTGGGCTTCTCCTCCCGAGAGCGTCGGGCTGGCCTGACCGAGAGTCAGGTAGCCCAAACCCAGATCGTTCAAAATTCTGAGAGGGCGGGAAATCCTGGGGTACGCCTCGAAGTGCTGAGCCGCCTCGTCAATGGTCATGGCCAGCACCTCCGAAATGTTGCGGCCTGCGTAGCGGATCGCCAGCGTTTCGGCGTTGAACCGGTCGCCATGGCAGGATTCGCACGGGACAGAGACGTCTGGGAGGAAGTGCATTTCCACTCTCGCCTGCCCCTGTCCTTTGCAGACTTCGCACCGCCCTCCTTTCACATTGAAGGAAAACCGCCCGGGAGCGAATCCCCTGGCCCTGGATTCGGGCAGCAGGGCGAACAGTTTACGGATTTCATCCCACACTCCCACATACGTGGCAGGAATGGAGCGGGGCGTGCGCCCGATGGGGTTGTGATCGACTTCCAGAACGCGCCGCACGGATTCAAAGCCTGCCATGCCGGCACAGGCGTGGGACGCTCCCGCGTAGCGTCTTCCCAGGCGCTCCAGGAGGCCATGGTAGATCACCTCGTGGACCAGAGTGCTCTTCCCGGCCCCCGACACTCCCGTAATGCAGGTCATGGTCCCCAGCGGAATACGCAGGTCAATGTTCTTCAGGTTCCTGGCTCTGGCTCCAAAAAATTCCAGCCATCCCGCCCCACCGGGCTCCTTTCTTTCCTGGATTTCGAAAAGCTCCTTCAAGGAGGAACCGAACCATCGCCCCGTGAGGGTTTCCGGATTTTCCGAGAGTGTCGAAAAATCTCCCTGGGCCACCAGGCGCCCTCCCCCCTTGCCGGCAGCCGGTCCCAATTCCAGGAGCATGTCGCTCTGCCGCATGGTTTCGGCATCGTGCTCCACCACGATGATGGTGTTGCCCTTGGATTTGAGCTTGCCCAGGCTGCTCAACAGCCGTTCGTTGTCTTGAGGATGCAGCCCGATGGTGGGCTCGTCCAGAATGTAGCAGATCCCCCGCAGGTTCGTCCCCAGCTGGGCCGCCAGCCGGATGCGCTGCGTTTCTCCGCCGGAAAGGGTTTCCCCCGATCGGTCCAGGGTAAGGTAGTCCAGGCCCACTTCCTTCAAGAAGGCGATTCGCTCCAGAATTTCCCTGGGGATGGGGCCTGCTATGGCGCCTTCCCGGCTTTCCCAGTCGAAGGATTCCCAAAGCCCGCGAAAATCCGCGATACTGAGACGGACGAGCTGCCCCAACGACCACCCCTTGAAGAAAACGGAGCGTGCCTGGGGGTTGAGCCTCTCCCCCCGACAGGAGGGGCAGGGGATCTCGTCAAAGAGGGGCTCCAGCACCCCCACCGTCTTTTCATCCCCCGACATTTCCTCCAGCATGTGCAATAGCCCCT
>DAIQOB010000092.1:0-8488 GCA_036788075.1 Syntrophobacteraceae bacterium | reverse complement strand
GTGGCGGCGCAGTAGGGTGGCCAGCACATCCAGGGTGTTGTCGTGGCTGCCGATCATAATGAGGGTGTGGTCCAGCTGCTCCTCGGGGCGCAGGAGGCGCACCCGTACCTTTTCTCCAGCGTCCATCCCTTCCAACTCCTGGGCGATGCGCATCATCCCGTCGGCGCGCGTGAGAGAAGTGAGGACTCCCGCTCCCCGCTGAAGCGGCATGGCGATGAGCTCTCCCTGGACTCTTCCCAGAATGACACGAACGAACTCTTCCAGCCCGAGCCTGGACGGGGTCTTTCTTCCCAGCTGCGCTTCCACGTGCGGCCAGGAAGGATTCGGCAGACCCTGCAGACGATGCAGGAGCGGTGCTACGAACTGATCGAAAGCCAGGACGGCCGAAACGGGATAGCCCGGTACACCGACGACAGGCTTGCCGCCGATCATCCCCAGGATGGTGGGCTTGCCCGGCATCATCGTCACGCCATGCACAAAAACCTCGCCCAATTCGCCGATAATGGACGCCGTATAATCCTCGGAGCCGGCCGAAGACCCGGCGTTCACGAGGATGACATCGACCGGGGAAGCTGCAGCTTCCTCCAGGGCCCCCTTGATGCTGTCGTAGTCATCTGGAATGATGTCCCGGAGGATGGGCTCTCCTCCGCATTCCTTCACCAATGCCGAGAGAACCGTCCCATTGAATTCGATGATCTCTCCCGGAGCCGCCTCAGCGGCTCGATGGGCCGGAATCAGCTCGGTACCCGTTGGTTGTACCCAGACCTTGGGAGCAGCATGGACGGAAACATGGATCACGCCGGCGGCGAGAAGGACTCCCAGGTCGGCGGGGCGGAGCTTGTGATTTACGGGCAAAAGGAGCTCGCCTGCTACGATGTCTTCTCCGACTTTTCGGACATGCTGCCAGGGAAAGGCAGAAGAGCGGATTTCCAGCACGTCTTCTCCAACGTTCTCCACATACTCAATCATGATCACCGCATCTGTTTCCGGGGGGAGCGGGTCTCCCGTATCCACCGGAAACGCCGTTTTTCCCCTGTGGAGGCGAATGGGATTCACGTCGCTCGCACCGAAAGTGCTCCGTGCTTTGACCGCGACACCGTCCATGGCGGCTCCGTGATAATGAGGCACCGACAGGCGGGAGATGACGGGCTCGGCCGTGACACGGTGCAGGGAGTCCAGCGACGGCACGATCTCCACGGCGCTTCGGCAGGATGCCACCTTCTCTTCCCAAATGCGCCGGGCTTCCTCCAGGGTTCGCATCTTCAGGTAAATGTTTCTCTTGGCTCTTTCCATCTTGAAACCTCTCGCTGTTGGGCCTTGGAGCCTTTGAGGGACGCTGATGACGCAGATTGAAGCGCTGATTCCCGCTGCAATCTGTTGTGCTGTTTCAGCAGGTGACAGACTTCAGCCTTTCGAGGCTGGTTGACGGCCTTATCCATTCCCTCAAAGCCCGAACTGTCCGCGAAATTCCTCTCGGAAGCGCCGGACACTGCCCAGATAGACTTCCGCGATTCTCACCTGCTCCAAAGCGTCCAGCTTCACCTGGATCCAGTCTTCTATGGTATCCAGGCTTTTGAACCACCGGCGAAAATCCTGCTTGTCGAGCATTTTGGGGGGCTGAATCACGAAGCTGCCCCCCCCGTGATGGTGGATGCGCCTCTCCTGGAAAAGGGCGTTATAGTCTGCGCTGTTGACTCCCACGACATCCATGAAATTATCGAAAGCCCTCACCAATGCGCCGGTTTGCCAATGCCCCTTCAAGACGGGGAAAAAGCCGCTGTTAAAAACGATTTCCACACCCTGCTGCGCCAACTGCATTGCCCTGTCGGGCTGTCCCCAGAAATCGACGCCGACGGGGATGCCGATCTTTCCGAAGTCGGTGGCGAAGGCCCTGTAGATGCCGTCCCCCGCCGTAATTCCCATGTGCTCCCGTTCCACTTGAGTCACATTCCGTTTGCGCTGTCTTCCCAGCAGACGCCCGGCCCGATCGAAGAGGGTCGATGTGTTGTAGAGGTTGTCACCTTCCGTTTCCACCATGCCCGCAATGATATAGGCATTGTGCTGGCGGGCCGCTCCTGCAAGTTCCCGCTCCCCCTGATAGGGGAAATATTCCGGGAAGCAGATGACGTCCACCTTTTCCCCCCGGCAACGATCGAGCAATTGAAGCGCATGCCCGATGTTTCTAGGATCGTCGAAAGACGGATAGGGTTTGGGTTGAATCAACGCCACGCGAATGGTATCCAGCATTTTTCCTCCTGATTCATGACGACTGACCCTTGGCAAAATTCATGGCTTTCGGGGTGTGCTTCGGTCCTTCCACCGCAATTCCACCAGGTAAGGAAAATGATCCGACGGATATCGGCCCGCCTCGTGATCCCGGACAATGAAAGCGTCCAGCACCTCCAATTCAGAGCTCGTGAGGATCCAATCCATGCGGAACTTTCCCGGGGTCCCTTGAAAATTATGGTGCGTCATGCTTTGTTCGTTTTCTTCTTTTCCGAGAGCATACCAGCTGTCTTCCAGTTGCGTCTCCGGGTTCGTCAGCAGAGCGTGCAGGGGTGAACCGGGCCGGTCGTTGAAGTCCCCCATGAGCAGGCGGGGCTCCGAACGTTCCTTCAACCACTCGACGAGCATGCGGGTCTGCTCCAGACGGGCCTGGCTGCCCAAATGGTCCAGATGGGTGACCACGGCCCAAAAGGTTCGGCTCGTCTCCTCCTCCTCACGCAGCAAAGCGTAACTCATCATGCGGGGAAAAGCACTGTCCCAGTCTTTACTCCGGTGGATCTGCGGGGTGAGAGAAAGCCAAAACTCGCCTCCCGCCAGTGCATTCAACCTGCCGGTCCGGTAGAACAACGTCGGGTACTGGCACGTCTCATCCCACGTGCGCTGAGGAGTATACATCCTGTATTGGGGGAGCCGATCCTGAAGGTATTCCAGCTGGCGCGGTGTCCCTTCCTGGGTTCCCAGGATGGCGGGAGCGTATTTCCGGATGACATCGACGACCACGTGACGGCGCTGCCCCCAGCTGTTTTCTCCATCCCGATCGTTTTCGAATCGGAGGTTAAACGTCATGACTTTCATGGACACGTTTCATCCTCTTCAGAGTAAGGGCTCAAGCAATCGCGTGAAGCTGCACGCTCAATTCTTTACCCGTTTTTGGTCCAAATGGCGAACACGAAACGAGCGCATCTTCATTTTCATGGTCTGGCAGGCAAGCAGGACAGCGATGCGCCGGGAGCGTATCACTGTGACGATTGGCACATGGTTTCAAAATTCTTGTGCAATAATAGTCAGCAATATGCTAATGATATCCATATGTTCCTTTTTGCTTGACAAGCGAATTGGTGTCAGTTTAATACATGCAATGATCGTGAAAAATCGGACTAATAGTCCCACTGCTGCCGGGTGAGGGGCTTCCCTTTCACCTGAGACTTTCGGAGCAGCGCGAAACATCGAGCAGATTCCTTACACCCGGACATCCAATTTTGAGGAGCGGAGCAGCCGAGGCTTATCTATGAATGACGAAAAAAACAATGGTTCCGGTAAGCGCATTGTAGGCGGCGTCATTTTCGTCGCGGGATTCATCATCGCCCTGATATTTGGCTGGGTGGTCTTCCCCAACCTCCTCTATTCCCAGCGGCCCCAGCCGATGGAATTCAGCCATGCAGCGCATCAGGACAGCACCTGTGAAGATTGTCATTTCTTCCTGGACGACGGGACCTATTCCGGGATTCCCAGAATTGAAAAATGCAAGGAATGTCATGAATCCCCCATGGGGCAGACGGAAGACGAACGGATACTCGTCGAGGAATTTATCCAGCAGGACCGGGAGATTCCCTGGCGGATCTATTCCTGGCAGCCGGACAATGTCTATTTTTCACACGCTCCGCATAAGGCCAAGGGAGTGGAATGCGTTGTTTGTCACCGGGATGTCTCTAAGGAGGAAAAGCTCCCTCCCTACAAGGAAAATCGCCTGACGGGTTACAGCATCAACACGATGAAAATGGATGTGTGCGAGAAGTGCCATGCTGAACAGGGGGCCAACAACAATTGCGGAGTCTGCCACAAGTAGCCCGGCCCTCCATGTCTGCTGACAGGATGGAAGCGCTCAAACACGGCATTGACAAGAGGTTCAATGGAATGAAATTCGGTAGGAGAGCTTTTTTACAGTTTGCTGCTGGAGCGGTGGGTGGCACCCTCCTCTCACCGCTGCCCTGGAAGTTGGTTGACGACGCATCCATCTGGAGCCAGAACTGGTCCTGGCGGCCGTCTCCCGAACGGGGTCCGGTGACCCGAAAAGCCTCCGTCTGCACCTTGTGTGACGGGGGATGCGGCATTCAGGTACGGTTGGTCAACAAAAACCGGGCGATTTCAGTGGAAGGAAATCCCCGTCACCCAGTCAACGAGGGTGGGATTTGCCCCCTGGGCGCAGCCGGCCCGCAGTTTCTCTACGCTCCCTATCGTATTTCCCAGCCAATGAAGCAGAGCAGGAAGAGGGGCGACGCCACCGGGTTCAAGCCCATCAGCTGGGATGAAGCGGTGGGAGAGCTCCAGAAAAGGCTTTCAAACCTCCGAAAGGCGGAAACTCCCCACACCGTGGCAGCCATCACCGGCCATGCCCATAACAGTATGGAGGATCTCTGGCAGCAATTTTTCACGGCCTATGGCTCACCGAACCTTTTTACCATGCCCAGCCACCGTGATAGCCTTGAAGGGGCGGGCCTGCTTGCACTGGGGAGGGAAGCCCCCTTCGCGTTCGATCTGGAGCGCGCCTCGTTTATCCTGAGCTTTGGGGCAGACCTCGTCGAGGGGTGGGGAAGCCCGGGCCGTATGCAGACCCTTTTCGGAAAATGGAATGCCAGTGAGGCTGAGGGTGCTGCCCTGAAGCTCGTCCAGGTGACATCCCGATGCTCGATGACAGCTGCCAAGGCAGACCGTTGGATTCCTGTCCGTCCCGGCAGTGAAGCCGCCTTAGCCCTGGGCATGGCTCACGTCATGGTGAAGGAGAAGCTGTACGACGCCTCTTTCATGCAGGACCACGTTTTTGGATTCGAAGACTGGACGGATACAAGGGGAAAGACTCGCCAGGGTTTCAAGAGCTTCCTCATGGCAGCGGAAAACTCCCTGGAAGCCGCGTCGCAACGGACGGGGCTCGAAGCCCCCCGTATTGTCGACCTGGCCAGGGAATTCGCCGCCCAAAACCATGCGGTTGCCGTATGGGGGGAAAGCGGGGGCAATCTTCCGGAAAACACCTATCACGATCTGACCTTTTTCGCTCTCAACGTGCTCAAGGGTAACCTGAAGCCCGGCGGCATGCTCTCCCTGGCCCCCCCGGTCCCACTGGGTGAACTGCCTCAGATCAGGGGAGATGAAACCGCTCGAAAGGGGCTCGCCCAGAAAAGCGCCGACCAAATTGGCGATGAAAAGCCCTCTCTTACGGGCAGGAATCTCTATGCTTTTTTGAGCCAGGTGGCCCAAGCCCCTCCCTACCCCATCGAAATCCTGATGATCCACGAAGCGAACCCCGCCTATGGTCTGGCCGGCAAACAGACTTTCGAAAAGGCGGTGGAGCGGGTCGGCTGGATGGTATCTTTTTCGGCTTACATGGATGAAACATCCCTCCTGGCGGACATCATTCTCCCCAACCACACCGCTCTGGAACGTTTCGACGATGTCATCGGCCTCCCGGGTTCCCCTCTTGCCTATTATGCGTTGGCTGCTCCTGTTTTGCCGCCCCGGTTGAACACCCGCCACACGGGCGATGTGCTTTTGCAGCTGGCCAGGTCCATGGGCGGTTCCGTCGGCGAGGCGCTCCCCTGGAAGAGTCATGAAGAATTCCTGCAGGAGCGGGTGAAGGGGCTGGCAGCGGCTGAACGCGGTGCCGTGTTCGAAGGGTCCCCCTCAGACTGGGGGAAAGTAAAGGTTGGAAGCACTCCTGATCGGAACTACACCGACGGGCCCGGTCTCTGGAAAAAGCTGTCGGCGGGGCAGTGCTGGTACGACGCCCCCAGGGATCCGCTCCAGGAGATCCGGAATGCCTCGGGAAAAATCGAGCTGGCGCTTCAAACGCTCGATTCCAAAGGCTGGGCGGTGGAAAAGGACGAGCTTTACCTCCCCCACTTCGCTCTCCAGGCGCCTTCGGGAGATCCAAAGGAATACCCGTTGATTCTCCTTCCCTACCGACGGAACTCCCTCTCCGACGGGTACCTTCCCAATCCCCCTTTCATGACCAAGACCGTTTGGGATTTTGTGTTGAAAGGCAAAGAATCCTTCGTAGAGCTGCATCCCGGGACGGCCCAGTCCCTGGGCTTGAAGGAAGGAGATCGGGTCGTCCTCAAGACTCCAGAAGGCGAAGCCACCGTGCGGGTTCACCTCTTTCCGGGCGCACGCCCGGAAGCTGTGTATATGCCTTTGGGCCTCGGGCGCAAAGGGTATGACGCCTATATCGGCGGCAAGGGAGCCAATGTCAATCCCCTGCTGGATGTGCAGGGGGACCCACTGTCCGGACAAGGGATCGCATGGAGCGCCCGGGCTCAGGTGAAACGGCTCGGATAGGCGTAGAGTAACGTGACGAAGGGGTAAATCGTGAGTGAACAAGGGCATAAACAAGGTGCCGTACGCTTTGGAATGGTGATCGACCTGGACAAATGTACGGGTTGCATGGCATGCAGCGTGGCATGTCAGGCGGAAAACAACATTTCATTTCGAGAAGATGAAAGCAACAAGCTGCGGTCTATCAACTGGATGGAAGTGTTCTATCTGGACAATGAACAGGACTACGCCAATTATCAATACACCTATCTTCCGCGTCCCTGCATGCACTGCGATGCACCGCATCATGCACCGTGCACCTTTGTATGCCCCGTGAACGCCACGACGCGGGATGAAGAGAACGGCATCGTCGGGCACATCTATCCCCGGTGCATCGGTTGCCGATATTGTATCGTGGCCTGCCCCTACCATGCACGGGATTTCAACTGGTGGGATCCAGCCTGGCCGGAGCCCATGGAATCCATGCTCAATCCTGAGGTAAGCCCCCGTATGCGCGGCGTTGTCGAAAAGTGTACGTTCTGTCACCACCGTTTGCTCAACGCACGCGCCAAGGCCTCTCTGGAAGAACAGGATCTCAACGAAGTCACTTACATGCCGGCCTGTGGAGAGGCCTGTCCCACCAAAGCCATCTCTTTCGGAAATCTGAACGATGCAGAATCCCAGGTGGCGAAACTTGCCAAGGATCCACGGGCCTTCAGGCTGCTGAGCAAATTGAATACGGAGCCGAAGGTGTATTACCTCAGCAAGCACGAATGGGTGAGGAAGCAGGGCGATAAACACTTTCAAAATTCTACTGGAAATAAGAGGGGTTGATGATGGACAAGGCGTTGATTCCCGAAGGTGTGAAGCGGTGTCCGCTTCCTGTGTTTGGGATCTGGCTTCTGGTGCTGCTGGCTTTCATCGGTTGGGGGGTGTACGCCGGAGTCGCCGTTCTGATACAGGCATTGCACCTGACGGGCTTGAACGACTATTTCGGCTTTGGACTCTACATCACCGCGGACCTGGCCATCATCGCTCTGGGGGCTGGAGCCTTCTTTTCAGGTTTTCTCTACTATGGGCTTTCCAGATTTTTCCCCGCTCTAAAGGAACTGCATAAGATCATCAATCTCGCCGTCATCGTGGGATTCGTATGCTATACGGGTGCGCTGGCCGTATTGCTTCTGGAAGTGGGGCAGCCGCTGCGGGCTTGGTTCGGCTACTGGCACGCCAATGTTCATTCCATGCTGACGGAAGTGATTTTTTGTATCACCTGCTACGCCATTGTTCTGGTGATCGAGTATGTCCCCATCATCCTCAGCAACCGCAAGCTGGAGGCCATCCGTTCAGCAAGGGTCTTCGGCCACACACTGCATGACCTCATGGCCATCTTCGCCCTCACAGGCACCTTCCTGAGCTTCTTCCACCAGGGTTCACTCGGAGGGGTTGCGGGAGTCCTCTTTGCACGTCCTTTCGCCTATCGAACGGGTTTTTTCATCTGGCCCTGGACCTTTTTCCTTTTCATCCTTTCGGCCATTGCATCGGGCCCCGCATTCACGGCCCTCGTGTGTCGGTCCATGGAGGCCGTCACCCGTAAGAAACTCGTTGACCGAAGCGTTTATGAGCTCATCGCCAAGATCGTGGGCACTCTGCTTTCCATCTACATCGTCCTGAAGATAGTCGACACAGTCTACTGGGCGCTCTTTCAATCCCCGCAATTCGGGTTCAGCCTCGGGGATTATTACAGAGCTCCTTACGGCATCTGGCTGCTCGTTGTGGAGATCATCGTCTGTGGAGTGCTCCCCGCCGCTGCGCTGCTCTCTCCTCAGACCCGCCAAAGCAATATTGTCATGTTTTTGAGCTTCCTTCTGGCCTGTGTCGGAGTCACCATCAATCGCTTCGTCATGACAATCCAGGCCATCGCAGCACCGGTCATGCCTTTCGACAAATGGGAGGTCTA
>DAIQOB010000091.1:0-8533 GCA_036788075.1 Syntrophobacteraceae bacterium | reverse complement strand
GGCGATCCCAGGGCAAGGGCCTTGAACACACCGTCTTCACCGGAGAACCCGACAGCGAAGGCAATGTCGGGCACTCTCTCGCCCCTCGCTGCCAGCTTGGAGCAGAACTCGTAGGCTGCAGAGTGGATATAAATGCTGGGTATTCCCCACTCTTCCATCATTCTCCAGGGGCTCATGCCCGTCCCGCCGGGAGCGCCGTCGATGGTCAGCAGGTCGATCTTGGCCTTGGAGCCCCATTTGATGGCCATGGCAAGCTCACGCAGGCTGTAAGCGCCGGTTTTCAGCGTGATACGCTTGAATCCCAGCTTGCGGAGCCTTTCCACTTCGGCCATAAATCCCTCTTCGCTGACAAAGCCGAGGCGGCTGTGACGTTCGAATTCCTTGATGGCGCCATCTTTGTAGGCGGCCTGAACGACGGGATCCGTGGGGTCCGGCGTGACGATGTAGCCCCGGCGCTTCAGTTCCTGGGCGCGCTCCAGCTCGTGGACCTTGATTTCGCCGCCGATGCATTTTGCACCCTGGCCCCATTTGAGCTCGATCGTCTGGAGACCGTGCTTGTCGATGACGTATTCGGCAACTCCCAGGCGGGTATCTTCGACGTTCATCTGCACCAGGAGCTCACCGTAGCCCTTGTGGTAGCGCTTGTAGACTTCCACGCGGCGATCCATTTCCGGGGACTTGGAGATCTTGTTGTTGGCATTCAGCTCGAGTCCCGGATCGATCCCGCAGACGTTTTCCCCGCACACCAGGGTCACACCGCTGATGGCAGCGCCGATAGCGAAGTGCTCCCAGTTCTTGCGGGCAATTTCCGTGGAGCCCAGAGCGCCGGTGAAAATGGGAGCCTTCATTTTGACTTTGATGTCCCACCCATATTCCGTTTCCGTGCTGACGGCGGGAAATACCGCTGTGTCCGGCCCTGCCTCGACACCGGTGGGAAGCCCACTGGCGCCGAGGGCATAGCCCTGAATGTTCAGATGCGAATAATCGACCGGGTATTCCTTATCGGCTCCCGCAGTGACTTCTCCGAACGGACCGGGATAAATGACCTCACGGCCCCTGAAGGTAGATTTGAACACTTCGCAGTTGCCGCGGCAGCCGTCGACACAACGGGAACAGAGGCCGCTCATGGGGACCACGCTCTTGGAACGGTTGAAGGTCAATGTGGCGTCATTGGAATTGGGCCTGGACAAGTTCATCTTGTTTCACTCCCTGTAAAAATGATGGATTTTTCTGGTTCTGGTTCAACCGCGGCGCTGCATGGGGACACTCTACAAACTTCCGCCTCCGGACTGAGGGAGTTCTCCCTCCCCTACCCGCTGTAGACAGCCCCCCGGCACATGAACGGATCGTTCTCTTCCACCGTTCCAAGCAGGAGGGTGCAGGATCGCCAGACCCGAAGCAGCCTCCCTCGTGCAGAATGGCCTCCCAAAACATTCAACATGTAATTTTAACTGCATATTTTGTGATTGTGTTAGCTTCACTTAAGCCAACCAGGGTCATCTATTAGCCACACTTACTGATCTTGTCAAGAAATTTTAGAAGCCACAGAGGATGTGTTTGAATTTTAAGGGTATACTAGATTCATTTACTTGATATTAAATGATATTTTTTGCAAACGCCGAGCAGGTCAGCCGAACTATTCTAACCGCTTTTAAGTCTGGATGAAAACAGCATCTTTAGCCTATGAATCTATCAGGACGGCCCCCATCTGTTGTTTTTGGCCACTGGCGAGAAAACCAGCAGGAGAAAAAGAAAAACCCGGTTCCATCCTGAAGCGGAAAGGGAGCCGGGTCTTGTGTGCTGCTTTCAAACTCAAAAGCACCTTAAATTTATTCCTGAATTTTTCCTCCTAACAGCCCGCGCCGTCTCCGCCGCAGCTCTTCCCCTGGGTGCAGCCGTTCCTGCGGGCCTTGAGCCCCTGGAAGTTGCCGCCGTTGAAGACTGCTTCCAGCCCCATTTCTATGAATCCGCTCATTTCCACCGGCAGGATGCCTGCCTGTGTCAGGATTTTTCTGGGGAATTCACCGATCCCGCTCACCAGGACGGCACGGCAGTCCATCAGGGTCCTTGCCAGTTCCTCCCACCGTTTGGGACCGCCTCCCGTCGGCGGAGCGCTCCTTTCGCCGACCTTCATGAAGCCTTCGGCCGTTTTCTTCCAGATGTGAAAACGGGTGGCTTCCCCCAGGTGCTGATTGACCAGCAGACCTTCCATAGTGCCCACGGCGACATAAGGCCTTTCGTCCGATGAGGGCAGCGATGTCGCACAGGTGGCAAGGCAGCTGTGAAACTCGCCGGTCTTGTCGTCATCCAGAAGCCCCACGGCATCGGCACGGCAACGGGTACAGTGGCGCATCTGGGGCAAGTGCTCTTCCGCCTTTTTGCGAATTGCCGTCATCTGCTCCCGACTGGGCTCCGGGACGGACTCGAAGGGTGTGTCTGCGTTGGGAAACATGGGCATGCAATTGAGCAAGTCCACGCCCAGTTCCGCCATTTTTTTAGCCACCTCCTGGATGTGATGATCGTTCACGCCAGGAATCACGATGGTGTTGATCTTGACAATGATCCCCTTCGCTTTGAGGGCCTGTATGGCTTCCAACTGGCGTTCCAGAAGGAGCTCGGCAGCCTGCAGCCCCCGGTAAATCACTTTTCCATCCCGCACCCAGCTGTAGATTTTCCGGCCGATTTCAGGGTCCACGGCATTGACGGTGAGGGTGACATGGGAAACACCGATTTGAGCCAGTTCATCCACATGGGGCGCCAGGTTCAGCCCGTTGCTGGCCAGGCAGAGCAGCATTTCGGGATACTTTTCCCGGATGAGGCGCACGGTTTCCAGCGTCTCGAAGGCGTTGGCGAAAGGATCGCCCGGACCCGCGATCCCGGCCACCGTGATGCGGGGCTCCTTCTCCAGGACAGCTTGCATGTATCGGAGTGCCTGGACGGGGGAAAGCACGGCACTCGTAACTCCCGGACGGCTTTCATTGACACAGTCGTACTTGCGGTTGCAGTAGTTGCATTTGATATTGCACTGCGGGGCTACGGGCAGATGGATTCGGCCGCATGCCCCCTTGACATCGGCATTGAAGCAGGGGTGTCGACGGAGGTTCAGCTGGGTTGTCATGATCATTATCCTTTATCGGACCACTTCAGTACCTGAACACATATTTTCGATCATTCCCACGTCATTCCGGCAGTCTTTAAGCCGGAATCCATGCCGGTGCAAAGATTGGATTCCGGCTGTAAACATGCCGGAATGACGCAAAGGTACGGGGGCTATCCAAAATGTTCGAAAACTCATGTGTATGGGTGCTTAGATATATCCATAGCCGACAGGCGAATCCGCCTGTTTCTTCTCGATGAGCGCATTCACGATGCGATCCAGCAGGTGCTGCGCTCCCCGGTAGCCCAGGTGCAGGATGCGCTGGCCTCCGAAGCGGTCGTGAATGGGAAACCCCACCCGCACGAGGGGAATGTTCCATCGCTTTGCCAGGTGATACCCCTTGCTGTGCCCCACCAGGAGCTCCGGCGAGAGGCTTTCCACCTCTTCTGCGATCTCGTAGAAGTCCACTCCTTCCCGCACCAGGGGAGTCAAAGGAAGAATGTCCCGTGTCACTTCCTCGATGGCCTCTCTGAAGTGGCCGCTGCGTCCTCCCGATGCGCAGAGGACCGGCTGGATGCCGATCTCCACCAGGCACGCCGTCAAACCCACCACCAGGTCTTCTTCGCCGTAGACCACCGCCCGCTTCTCGCTGACGTACTTGTGGCCGTCCACGTAGGCATCGATGAGCCTCCCTCGTTCCGCACGATGTTTTTCAGGGGTTGGGACGCCCCGGATCTCTTCCAGAATTTGGAAGAATCCATCGGTTTCGCGCAGTCCGATGGGCATACCGACACTATGGAGAGGCACTCCGAAGCGCTCCTCCAGCAGCTTCCCCGCAGTGGCAGACTTGCTCAGGGTTCTCCCCAATTCCACCGTCGCTCTGGAGCCTCCCATGTTCCGTATGTGCTGAATGGGCGTTCCTCCCGGCGGGATCTTTTCGTAGTCCTGGGCGGCAGGTCCGTCCAGGGTCTCGGAAAGGTCCGGGAGAATGATCCCCTCCAGGCCGAAGTCCCGGAGAATTTCCTTCAGGTAGCGGAGGTCCGCCGGAGAAACAAAGCCCGGCATCAGATTGACCGCTTCCGTCCTCTCGCCGAAGTCCGCCAGCTGGTCCGCCACCGCTCTGACAGCGGCGTGAAAACCCTCCATGTGTGTCCCCGAATAGCTGGGGGTAGCCACATTGACCAGGGAAGGAATCGCTTCACTGCGCACGGCTTCCGCCATTTCCTTACGGAAAGCCCTCACGATCATGGGGACATCGTCCCCTATGGTCTCCGTCAGGCAGGTGGTGGCGATACCGATGAGTCCGGCGCCATACTTGGCCATGACATTCTGAAGCCCCTGCTTGAGATTCGCTTCCCCGCCGTAGACCGCATGCTTTTCGCCGAGGGATGAAGAAGCGATGTCCATGGGCTCCCGGTAGTGGCTGATGATGTAGCGCCGCATGTAGGTGGCGCAGCCCTGGGAGCCGTGCAGGAAGGGAACGGCTCCTTCGATGCCGCGAAAAGCGAGGCAGGCGCCCATGGGTTTGCACAGCTTGCAGGCGTTGGTCGTGGATACGTAGGGTGTGGGTGATTTTTTCATGGGTTTAGCCTCTCTTTCCGGCTGTCTTCCCGGGCACGAAGCGCCATACGGGACTCACGACGGATGCGTGGATTTCTTTGGCGAAATTGAGCATCCCGATGAAACCTTCCAGGGGCTCCTTGCGCTCGTGGTTGTGGTCGCAGAAGCCCACTCCCAGCTTGTAGGCGATGGGCCGTTCCTTGACGCCCCCCACGAAGACGTCCACATCCTTTTCTTTTAGAAACGAGGAAAGCTCGAGGGGATTGGAATCGTCCACGATGATGGTTCCGTCGTCGGTGATTTCATGGAGCTCCTGGTAGTCCTCTTCCGTGCCTGTCTGGGAGCCCACCAGCACCACCTGCATGCCCAGGAGGCGAAAGGCCTTCACCAGGGAAAATGCCTTGAACGCCCCACCCACATAGATGGCCGCATTCTTCCCCGAGAGGGCTTTACGGTACTTCTGCAGCTGCGGATAGAGGATCGAAAGCTCTTCCTTCACGAGGGCTTGGGTGCGGGCCATGATCCCGGAGTCCCTGTCGCTGAAGAAGCGCGCCACGGCGTAAAGGGATTCGGCCATGTCTTCCACACCAAAGTAAGACACTCTCTGGAAGGGAATACCAAAGGCTTCCTGCATCATTTTGGCCAGGTCCATGGTGGCTCCGGAGCACTGCACCACGTTGAGGGCCGCCCCATGAGCGCGGCGAAGGTCGTCTACCCTGCCGTCTCCCGTGACGTTGGCTACCGTTTCAATCCCCATGCGCCGGTAGTACTCCTGGATGATCCAGATTTCACCCGCCAGGTTGAAATCCCCCAGGATATTGACGCTGAGGGGGGAGATGCCCGTCGTATCCCCCGTCCCGATGAGCCGGAACATGGCATTGCAGGCGGCATGATAGCCTTCTCGCTTGTTCCCCTTGAATCCTTCCGACTGCACCGGAATGACGGGAATCCCCTTTTCTCCGGTCACCCGTTTACATACGGACTCGAGGTCGTCTCCGATGATTCCCACGATGCAGGTGGAATAGACAAAGGCGGCGTTGGGGGAGTGGCGGTCGATGAGTTCCACGAGGGCCTTGTAGAGCTTTTCCTCCCCGCCGAAGATGACATCCTTTTCCTGCAGGTCGGTGGAAAAGCTCAAGCGGTGCAGCTCCGGCCCCGAGGAGAGGGCTCCACGGATGTCCCAGGTATAGGCGGCGCATCCGATGGGACCGTGCACCAGGTGCAGCGCATCGGCTATGGGATAGAGCACCACGCGGGAGCCGCAAAAGACGCAAGCCCTCTGGCTGACGGCTCCTGCCAGGCTTTCTTTGTTGCAGGAGATCTCGAAAGGCTCTTCCCCCTTGCGATGGATCTGGTCTTTGCGTTCCTGAAAGATGACGGAGTGGTCGGTATTCATGGCTTTCCTCTTTTCCACCGCCCGTTGCGGCATTCATCCCGTAAGCACCCGGTTGTGGCACGTCTCCCTGACCGTGCCACAGCCGAGCCATCAACACAGGAGATATTCGGTTGCTGCCTCTCCTGCCTCGAGGGCATCCAAAATGGCGTCCACAGCCTCTTCGCCCGCGACCCCCCTGTACCAGTGCCCCTGGGGGTAGACGATGACGACGGGGCCTTCTTCACAGAGCTTCAAACATCCCGTGGTGGTCACCATGGCGTTGATGCCCCGATCGGCAAGCTCCTCCTCCAGGTACGGGACCAGCCCCATGGATTCCTTCTTGATGCATTTTCCCTTGGCTTCAGTACCCCTGAAGCTGGCACAGACAAAAATATGATGATCCGGCTTCTGCATGGCTTGTGTCCTCCCTACATGACCAATTCAAATCGCTCCTCAGGGGCATCCCGATCCTGGCGATCCAGGAGCGCATCCAGGATCTTTTCCAGGAGCCGCATCCCGCCCCTGTAGCCAACGGTGGGGAAGTAGGCATGGCCGATGCGGTCGAGGATGGGAAACCCGAAGCGCACGAAGGGGATGTCCTCATCACGTGAAATGTATTTGAGGTAGGTGTTTCCCATCATGAGGTCCACCGGTTCGTTCTTGATCCACTGGTGCAGGAGGAACATGTCCCCCTCGGCACGGACCTTGACCTCGTGGGGCACCTCTTTCGTGAGCTCCAGGATCCGGGATTCAAACTTCTTCCCCGGCGTCCCTGTCACCACGTAAACCGGCATCATATCGATGGAAACCAGGAATTCCACGAGAGAGACGAGCTGATCGGGGTCCCCCACGAGGGCCACTTTTTTACCGTAGAAGTACTGATGCATGTCCGTGATGATGTCGAGGAGCTGCCCTCTTTCCAGGTTGATGGAGTCCGGAACGTGCACTCCGCCCAGCTTGCGCAGGGCATCCACAAACCGGTCCGTGGCACTGAGTCCGATGGGCAGATCCAGGATTTCGCACGGCACCTTGCATTTGGTGTCGAGGGCCCGGGCCGCCGGACCGGACGCCATGGGACCGAGCGCCACAGTGGCTTTGCTGTCGCCCGTGCCCATCAGAGCGTCGACGGTGACTCCCCCGCGCGGATACATCTCAAACTTGCCCGTTTGAGGACGGTTCAGCACGTTGGACGTGTCGGGAAAAAGGATCGTCCGTATGCCGAGTTCCAGGGCCATGCGCTTGATTTCCTCCATATCGGCGGGTTCCACATAGCCGGGAATGATATTGATCCGGTCCTCCTTTTTGCCCGTGGAGGCTGCAAAGTAGTCCACCATAGCTTTGGTCATATTGGCAAAGCCCGTCACATGCGAGCCCACATAGCTGGGCGTGTTGGCGTGGATGACGAACTTCCCCTGGGGAATCTTACCGTCGGCCTCCGCCTTCCGCGCAATCTGGGGAATGTCGTCTCCGACGGTTTCTGATAGACAGGTGGTATGGACCGCTATCACTTCGGGCTCATACACCGTAAAAATGTTGTCGATGGCCTGCACCAGGTTGGCCTGTCCACCGAAGACGGACGAACCTTCCGTGAAGGAGCTCGTGGCGGCCATGACCGGCTCCTTGTAATGCCGTGTCAGGGTGCTGCGATGGTAGGCGCAGCAGCCCTGGGAGCCATGGCTGTGGGGAAGACAACCGTGAATCCCGAGAGATGCATACATGGCACCGATGGGCTGACAGGTCTTGGCCGGATTGATGGTCAAAGCGCTGCGTTCTCTAACTTCTTTGGGGGTGTGTCGGAGCAGCATGGGCCTTATCCTTCCTCATAATGTTCAATCACACGCATATTTCGCGGAGAGCTCGGGGGACTTCTGCCAGGGGGCCTTGAGGCTGTTCCACACCTTGCTGTTCACCATGCGATCGATCTCTCTGTAAAAATTCATCGCGCCTTTGAATCCGGCGTACGGCCCCCCATAGTCGTAGCTATGAAGCTGCTTCAGGGGGATTCCCTGCTTTTGCACGACATACTTTTCCTTGATGCCGGCACAGAAAATGGACGGTTTGTAGATTTCGATGAGCTTTTCCGTCTCGTACTGGCTGATGTCGTCGATCACGAGGCTCTGATGGTCCATGTCCACCATCATTCCGGCGTAATCCTTGAATTCAAACCCCTCCTGAGCGAGCCGCTCCAGTTCCTCCGGACTCTTCCTCGGGCGGAATCGTTCGGGATCCGGTGTGACTTCAAGCTCCTCAATATTGCGGCTATCCGCATCGACCTTGATGGTGGGCAACACTTTTCGGCCTTCATAGTCGTCCCTGTGTGCAAATTCATACCCGGCGGAAATCGTCTTCATTCCCATCTCTTTGAAGAGCTCCTGGTAATGATGGGCGCGGGAGCCTCCCACAAAAAGCATGGCCGTCTTGCCCTGGCACCGCGGACGGACTTCCTCGCGAACCTTCAGGATCTCCGGCATTTCTTCAGCGATGACGGCTTCCACCCGGTC
>DAIQOB010000090.1:3826-8552 GCA_036788075.1 Syntrophobacteraceae bacterium | reverse complement strand
GCCACCACTTTTGCCCGGCGGAGGCCATCGACTTTCCTGAGAGTCTTTGTGGGGAATGGTATTTTTCCCAGACGCGTTTTGGCCCCATGGTCCATGCCCGCCTGGGAATCGCCGAAGAGAATTCCGGGAAACTGGTCTCCCTGGTGCGGAAGGAAGCGCGGCGCATCGGAGAGAAGAATCATGCGGACTGGCTCCTCACCGACGGGCCTCCCGGCATTGGATGTCCCGTGATTGCTGCCATCGGTGGCGCCTCGGCAGTCCTCATCGTTTCGGAACCTACCGTTTCCGGTTTGCATGACCTCAACCGAGTGGGGGAGCTCGCGCGGCATTTCCAGGTCCCCGCCCTCGTGTGTGTCAACAAGGCGGACCTCCACTGGGAAGGAGCCCGTCAGATCGAGGCCCACTGCCGATCTGCAGGATATGCCTTTATGGGCTATCTGCCCTTTGACGCGGACTTTACGCGAGCCCAAGTTGAAGGAAAGACGATCATCGAATACAATCAAGGTCCTGCCAGGGATGCCGTTGCGGTCCTCTGGGAAAAGGTGGTGCAGGCACTTCAGGCATCGGGCGTGGGGGTATGAAGCCTGAGAGGCTGTCTAAAAAATGAGTCAATCACTCCGAGCATCCACCTTGTTTCGTCATTCCGGCGGTTCTTAAGCCGGAATCCAGGTTTTTCGCTGGGGTGGATTCCGGCTAAAAGACTGCCGGAATGACGAGGAAATGAATTTTTAGACAGCCTCTAAAGACAACCGGATGGTGGCATAGTGGCAAAACCGGATCTTTCTCCTCAGACTCAAATCATACTGAACAGCATTGCAGACGGCGTTTTTACGGTGGATCTGGAATGGCGAGTCACGTTTTTCAACCGTGCGGCGGAGGAGATCACGGGAATTCCGGCTTCCGAGGCCATCGGCCGTCCCTGCTGCGAGGTGTTCCGTGCCAATGTCTGTGAATCCATGTGTGTTTTGAAGCGGACGTTCGACGCCGGGAAACCCATCATCAATCAGCCCGTTGCCATTCTGCGGGCGGACGGCGAGGAAATCCCCATCACTGTCAGCACGGCGCTTCTCAAGGATGAATCGGACCGGGTCATCGGGGGAGTGGAAACCTTCCGGGATCTGAGCCTGGTGGAAACCCTGCGAAAGGAACTCGACCGACGGTATCGTTTTCACGATATCATTTCCCGTTCCCCCCTCATGCGAAAGATCTTTTCCATCCTTCCGGACGTGGCTCAAAGCGAGAGCTCCGTATTGATTCAGGGGGAGAGCGGAACGGGAAAGGAGCTGCTGAGCCGCGCCATCCACGATCTGAGCCCCCGGGCCAGGGGGCCTTTCGTGGCCCTCAACTGTGGTGCCCTTCCCGATACGCTCCTGGAATCCGAGCTTTTCGGGCATGTGGCAGGGGCCTTTACGGATGCCAGGCGCAACCGGCTGGGGCGGTTCGCCATGGCCGAGGAAGGGTCGCTTTTCCTGGATGAAATCGGCGACATCTCCCCTGCCCTCCAGGTGCGCCTCCTGAGGGTCCTGGAGGAACGGAGCTACGAGCCTTTGGGCTCTTCCCGGAGTGTACAGACCAACGTGCGGATCATTACGGCGACCAACAAGGACCTGGAGCATCTGGTGGAGATCGGGAAATTCCGCAAGGACCTCTACTACCGGATCAACGTGGTCAAGCTGGTTTTGCCGCCTCTGGCTGAGCGCAAGGAAGACATCCCCCTTCTGGTCGAGCATTTCATCGAACGTTTGAATAAGCTGCGGAACAAAAAGATCCTTGGCCTGAGCCACGATACCCTGGCGCTTTTCATGAGCCACGACTGGCCGGGAAACATTCGGGAGCTGGAAAATGCCCTGGAATATGCGTTCATCCTGTGCCGTGAAGGCCTGATCCTTCCTGCACACCTCCCCGAGCAGCTCCGGCGGGATATTCCCAGTGGTGGTGCTTCCCTGCCCCAGAGATCGACCCTGGAGGATATAGAAAAGCGGGCCATTTTAGAGGCCTTGGAGCGCAACCAGTGGCGCCGCCTCGCCACGGCCAGGGAGCTCGGTATCGACAAAAATACACTCAGACGAAAGATCAAGCGCCACCAGCTCATAGCCCCTTCTGCTCTCCAGGAATAATCCCGGTTTTTGCCTCAAGGAAACATTTTGCGCCCATTTCCAGGTGAAATGGATTCATTTCGCACTCGATGGGACGGTCTGCAATTTGGGACTCGAAGCTGCTTTTCATTATTTATTCAAAATATTTAACTATTTATCTAAATACTGCTCCTCTGGCACTCCTCTTGCTCTCATCCCCTTCAGAGGTTACAGGCCTATTTCTCTCATGGCTCCCCCCGGCCTTGGCTGAACACTCAGGCCGGGGGGAGCCAAAATCTCTCTTTGCCCTGCCTGGCAGACGCCGCAGGGAAGCAAAAGGGGTGAGGCATGCGGCTGAGCCATCGGCCCCAGAGCCTGGAAAAGCCCCAAGGAGGTCATGAAAGATGAAGATAGCCCTATCGACGTTCAAGCCTGAGCTGGATGGCGACATCGATCCTCGTTTCGGGAGATGCCAATATTTCCTCATCGCCGATACGGATCGTGATGATTTTGAAACCCTGGAAAATCCTCATTGCGGTGCGGGAGGGGGGGCCGGCGTGGCGACGGCTCAGCTGGTTGCCAGCAAAGGGGCGAAGGCCGTCATTACCGGAAGCATCGGCCCCAATGCATTCGGGGTGTTGTCTGCCGCCGGCATCGCCATGTACGCGGGGGTGTCGGGCAAGGTTCGGGACGCGCTCCATGCTTTTCGGGCAGGAAATCTTCAGGCGCTCCAGCAGCCTCAGATGGGCCAAGGCGCGGGCATGGGGCCCGGTGCCGGTGGAGGCATGGGCATGGGGCGCGGAGGAAGGCGTGGAATGGGTCAGGGAGGAGGAGCAGGCATGGGCCTGGGCAGGGGACGCGGTCGAGGATGCGGCGCCGGGCGTCGTTGAAACGGTCAGTTTCTCCGGGGTCGCTCTGCCCTCCCGGCCCACGGGGAAAATGGAAGGGGTCGGGCGCGCCTCCCAACGAAAGGAACAATTTGTTCCCTGATCCTGGCAAAAGCGGGTGCATTTTGTTCCCTTAAGGGCGCTTTTGAAGGCTTCTTCCCGCCCTGGTAAGGGTGCTCCAATTTAATATATGGATATAAATATTAAAACTGACTTGGCATACTCTTTGATGATTGAAATCCCAGGCGATATCTCACGATAGTTGGACGAATGAATGAATGGATGGATTGGATCGATACGAAGGAGTTTTCACGAATGGGTTCATGTCAAAGTCAGCAATGCGGTCATGGGGCGCAGCCCCAGGGAAATAAACCCCAGGAAGATGTTCAGCTGAAGCAGCAGCTCGATCGGATTGGACACAAACTGCTGGTCATGAGCGGCAAAGGGGGGGTGGGCAAGAGCAGCGTGGCCAGCTACCTGGCGGTGGGGCTGTCCAAGCTGGGATACCGGGTGGGATTGATGGATGTGGATCTGCATGGCCCCAGTATTCCCAGGATGCTGGGACTGAGTGGGATGTTCCGTGTGGATGAGCAGCAAAAGCTCTTGATCCCGCACCAATACAATGACCACCTGGAAGTGGTCTCCATAGAATGCCTCCTGGAAGACCGCGATGCGGCCGTCATCTGGCGTGGCCCGGTGAAGGACGGGGTCATCAAACAGTTTGTGGCGGAAACGCGTTGGGGGGATCTGGACTTTCTGGTCATCGATTCGCCTCCGGGAACTGGGGATGAGCCCTTGAGTGTGGCCCAGACCATGAACGATGCCAAGGCCGTCATCGTGACGACTCCCCAGGAAGTTTCTCTCGCCGATGTCCGCAAGTCCATCAACTTTTGCCGCAAAGTGGAAATGCCCATTCTGGGGCTGGTGGAAAATATGAATGGACTGATCTGTCCTCACTGCAACAAGGAGGTCCCTCTTTTTGGAAAGGACGGCGGCCGCAAGACTTGCGAGCAGATGGGACTCCACCTGCTGGGCAGCCTGCCCTTCGATCCTCGGGTGGTGGAAAGCGGAGACATCGGTAAATCGCTCCTGGAACAGCCCGACGACAGCATTTTTATGAAAGCACTTCAACAGTTGATCACAGAGGTAGTCTCCCGCTGCGGTACACAACCGGCGAAGCCGGCGGCGCAGACGGGAGTTGCAGAAGGTGAAGCAGCGAAAGGATCAGGCATGTCGGACCTCAAGAATTTCAAAGTCGCCATTCCCATGGCAGGCGGGGCACTCACCAATCATTTTGGCCATTGTGAACAGTTCTCCATCGTGGATGTTCGGGATGGAGTCATTCAAAACAAGCAGACGATCACTCCCCCTCCCCATGAACCGGGCCTTTTGCCCCGCTGGCTGGGGCAGTTGAATGTGAACCTGGTGATTGCCGGAGGCATGGGGGCTCGGGCCATCGATCTTTTCAACCAGCAAGACATCAAGGTCATTACCGGAGCGCCCTGCCTCACTCCCGAAGAGCTCATCCAGCAGTTCCTCACAAACAGCCTGACGACAGGGGCAAATGTCTGCGATCATTAGAGGCTGTCTGAAAAATGAGTCAATCACTCTAAGCAGGCACCTTATTTCGTCATTCCGGCGGTCTTTAAGCCGGAATGACGAGCAAACGAATTTTCAGACAGCCTCTTAGGCAAATTTTGAGATGGAAGGGCATTGAAAAAAAGACGAAAGGAAAGACCTCATGAAAGTCGCCGTCAGCGCTAC
>DAIQOB010000090.1:0-3726 GCA_036788075.1 Syntrophobacteraceae bacterium | reverse complement strand
GGCATTGAAAAAAAGACGAAAGGAAAGACCTCATGAAAGTCGCCGTCAGCGCTACGGCCAAAAATCTGGAAGCCCAGGTGGATCCACGGTTTGGACGGGCCGCCTGGTTCCTCATGGTAAATCCGGATACCCTGGAATATGAAGCGATTGAAAACACCCAAAACCTGCAGGCTCCGCAGGGTGCAGGGATACAGGCTGCTGTTCTGGTGGCCCGGCAAAAAGCGGAGGCAGTCCTGACGGGGCATTGCGGCCCCAAGGCCTTCGATACCCTCAAGGCCGCCGGTGTGGGGGTCGTGGTGGGGGTGAGCGGTTCTGTGCGGGAAGCCGTCGAGCAATTCAGGGCGGGAAAATACGCTTATACTCAATCCGCCGATGTTTCGGGGCATTGGATGTGACTTTGCAAGGTCAGAGGGCGATGCAGGGTGGGCTATACTCCGCTCACCCACCCTGCGGTTTTTCGCTCCTGGCCCATCGACTCCGACGCGGCGTTAAAGATGAAAATCTCCCGCTGCCTCGGGCTGATAAAGAACCTCTTCGATTTTCAACTGCTTCACTCCCGCCGGGGCCTTCCACTCCACAGTATCACCAGCTTTGAAGCCGATGAGAGCCGTACCGATGGGGGCCAGAATAGAGACCTTTTGGTTTGCTGCATCGGCATCTCCCGGGAAGACCAGGTGATAAATCGTCTCTTTGCCGGTGTTCAGGTCCTTGGTCCGAACCTTAGAATTCATGGTCACCACTTCAGGGTGAATGTTTTGGGGCGCCACGACTTTTGCCCGGCGGAGCTCCTCTTCCAGCTGCAGCAGGTGCTCCTGGTCGCGAGCATCGGCCTGTTCCTCGAGGAGCTCCAGCAGCTTTTCCAGCCGATTCATATCGGATTCTGTCACGTAAATGGTCTTTTTTTTCTGCATGAGGACTTCCTCCATTCGTTTCTTTTTTGGAGAGACAAAAAAAAGAGACTATCGACACTCCTACCGAGTGTCGATAGTCTCGCTCAACAGCAAATTATCCACCCCATTCCCTCGACCATTTGCGCAAAGGGCCTGGGGCGCGATGCGATGAAAGGGCTGCAGTTCAACCCTGTGATGTGTTCATGAGTATAGAGGGTATTTCCTTTATGTCAACCCCATGGGGTATCGAATCGTTGAAATTGGAATTCCAACCACGGCTCTAAATATATGGAATTCACAAAACCTTTCGCCTCCGCTTGATCCATTTCTCCATCTCGACGGCGAAGAAGACGATGGAAGACAGCCCGAGTGTCAGCCCCAGTTCAGCCAAGGTCAGGGGCTCCGTCTTGAAGATGGGGTTCAGGAAGGGCACATACACCGTTGCCAGCTGGAGGGCGACGGTCAGGAGAAAAGCCCCGAGCAGCGGCAGGTTGGAGAGCAGCCCCTGGGTAAAAAGGGACTCTTTTTCCGATCTGATGGCCAAAAGATGCCCCATCTGGCTGAGGCACAGGACCGTAAAGACCATGGTCTGCCAGTGGACATGCTCCGTCCGGATGGCCCAAGCCTGGGCCAGCAGGGAGACGCAGCCCATCAGGAGTCCAACCCAGAGGATATGGATGCCGAGACCGTGAGCGAAAATGCTTTCCCGGGGGTGCCGCGGCGGGCGTTTCATGACCCCCTTTTCGGGAGGCTCCGCCGCGAGTGCAAGAGCCGGGGCACCATCGGTGACCAGGTTGATCCAGAGGATATGAATGGGCAGCAGAGGAATGGGGAGGCCCAAAAAAGGGGCAAGGAAGATGGTCCACAGCTCCCCGGAATTGCTCGTCATGATGTACTTGATGAATCGACGGATATTTTCGAAGATGCGTCGGCCCTCCCGAATGGTCTTCACGATGGTGGCGAAATTATCGTCCAGAAGGATCATGTGTGCCGCTTCTTTGGAAACGTCCGTGCCGGTGATGCCCATGGCAATACCGATGTCCGCCCGCTTCAATGCCGGCGCATCGTTCACTCCGTCTCCTGTCATGGCCACAAACTGTCCCCTGTCCTGGAGGGCCTTCACGATCTTCAATTTCTGCTCGGGGGCCACCCGGGCGTAAACCCGGATATGTTCCACCATCTCTTCAAATTCCTCCACGGGCAGCTCCTCCAGCTCCCGTCCCGTGAGGGTCATTTCCGCTCCATCCTCGATGATGCCCAGATCCCGGGCGATGGTCGTGGCTGTGAGGGGATGGTCTCCGGTGATCATGACAGGGATGATGCCCGCCGTCTTGCACATGGCGACGGCTTCTTTCGCCTCCTCCCGGGGTGGGTCCATCATTCCGGTGAGTCCCAGAACCGTCAACCCCCTTTCCGCCGTTTCAGGTGAGAGATCCTCAGGGAGGTGATCCCATCGCTTCATGGCGATGCAGAGGACCCTCAACCCGTCGGCCGCCATCTTTTCATTCACTGCCAGGAGTTCTTCGGCGTTCAAGGTCATGAGTCCATCGGAGGTGAGGATTGTATCCGACAGCTGAATGAGTACGTCTATGGCTCCTTTCGTATAGGAGACGAATGCCTCCCTGCCCTCGGCCGAAGGCGGCAACCGGTGAAAGGTGGTCATGCACTTTCTTTCGGAATCGAACGGGATTTCCGTCACTCTCGGGAATTGGGCTTCCAGAGCGTCCTTGTGGAACCCAAGGTCCCTGGCGATGCCGAACAGGGCGATTTCCGTAGGATCGCCCAATACCAGGTCGTGGGTCCCCCGTTGAGCGTCATTACTCAGTGCCAATGCCCTGAGAAGCTCGCAGGAAGGGGAGCACTGGAGATGGGGAGCCGACGAAACGTCCTCCCGAAGTGTGTCCTCATCCAGGTCCGCCGTCGTAACCCTTTGCCCGTCCACGTAAATTTCCGACACGGTCATCTTGTTGAGAGTGAGGGTTCCCGTCTTGTCCGAGCAGATATAGGTCACCGACCCCAGAGTCTCGACGGCGGGGAGCTTCCTGATGAGGGCGTTCTGTTTCACCAGCTTTTTGGCTCCGAGGGCCAGGGCGATGGTGATGACGGCGGGAAGGGCTTCCGGGATGGCGGCGACCGCCAGGGAAATGGCCGTCAGCAGCATGATGAAAGGCGGTTCTCCCCGCAGGAAGCCAGCGCCGAAGACAATGGCACAGATGACCAGGACAATGAGGGCCAGCCTCCGGCCGAAGACTGCGAGCCTCTTTTGGAGAGGGGTTTTGACTTCCTTTTCTTCCTGGAGCATGGCGGCGATCCGGCCCAGCTCCGTTTCCATTCCCGTCGCCACGACAATCCCTGCACCGCGCCCATAGGCCACGAACGTCCCCTTGTAGGCCATGTTCTTTCGATCGCCCGTGGCGAGGAGGGGGTCATGAAGGGCAAGGGCGTGCTTGTCGATGGGGATGGATTCCCCCGTGAGGGCAGCCTCTTCGACCTTAAGAAGGGCGGACTCCATGATGCGCATATCGGCGGGAACGATCATGCCTGCCTCCAGCAGGACCACATCGCCGGGTACGATCTCAGCGGCCGAGACGGTTTCGGGCAAGCCGTCCCGGAGGACCGTCGCGGAGGGGGCAGCCATCCTCTGAAGGGCCGCGATGGCTTTTTCGGCCCTGTATTCCTGCACGAAGCCAATGACAGCATTGAGCAATACAATCACAAGGATGGCGATGGTGTCGGTCAACTCGCCGATGAATCCCGAAATCACGGCGGCCGCCATGAGGATGAGGATCATGAAATCCATGAACTGGTCCAGGAATATCCTGAATGCAGTCTTTTT
>DAIQOB010000089.1:0-8612 GCA_036788075.1 Syntrophobacteraceae bacterium | reverse complement strand
ATGATCGAAATTCGAGGCCTCGACAGCCACTACAAAGGACGGCAGGTCCTGTTCGATATCGGCTTCGCCATCCCACGCAAGAAAGTCACCGTCATCATGGGGCGGAGCGGGTGTGGAAAAACCACACTGCTGCGTCACCTCATCGGTCTGAAGCCGTCCGAATCCGGCCGGATTTTCGTGGAAGGACAGGACATGGGGAGTTTCGACGAGGAGGGGATGGCAAATTACCGGCGGCGCATCGGCGTGCTTTTTCAAAGCGGCGCGCTTTTCAACTCATTGACGGTGAGCCAGAACATCGCCGTTCCCCTGAAGGTCCATACCCGACTGTCCGACGAGACAATCCGTATCATGTCCCTCATCAAGCTCCATCTCGTGGGATTGGCTGATTTTCTGGATTACATGCCCTCCCAGCTCAGCGGAGGCATGCGCAAGAGGGCCGGTCTCGCGCGGGCCCTCGCCATGGATCCCGAAATCCTCTTTGTGGACGAACCTTCTTCGGGTTTGGACCCCATCACGGCAGCCGGCTTGGACGATTTGATTCTTGAGCTGCGCGAGACACTGGGCATGACCATCATTGTCGTGACGCACGAACTGGAAAGTGCCGTCAAAATCGGGGATCAGATGGTGGTCATGGATCGGGGGCGTCTCCTTGCTGTTGGGACCCCGGACGAGATTCGGAGCTCGCAGGACGAGACGGTGCTGCGGTTTCTCAGGAGAGAAGCAGAGGAGCAGCAGGTCAATACGGAAGCTTACCTGTCCCGTCTTCTTGGCCGGCAGTACAAGGCCGGGGAAAATTCAACCCATCGGCACGGGGGAGTGCGATGAGGGCGAGGAGAGGCTGAATGATAGATTTGGTGCGGAAATTAGGGGCGGTAGCGCTGGATCAGATCGAGGGTCTGGGCCGCATGGGGATGTTTTTTTTCAGAGTGCTGCGCGGAGTTGGACGTCCTCCCGGTAAATATTGGTCGACCCTCAAGCAGGTACAGTTCATCGGGACAAAGTCCTTTTTTGTCATTGGGTTCACGGCTGCATTTACGGGCATGGTCCTGGGCCTTCAGGGCTACTATACCTTGTCGAAATTTGGATCGGAAGGCTTGCTGGGATCCGCCGTGGGCCTGAGTCTCATTCGTGAACTGGGGCCGGTGCTCACAGCCCTGATGGTCACGGGGCGAGCAGGCTCCGCCATGTGTGCCGAAATTGGTATCATGAGGATTGAAGAGCAGATTGATGCCCTGGAATGCATGGCTGTCGATCCGCATTCCTACCTCATTACTCCCAAGCTCATCGCCGGGCTCATCGCCCTGCCACTTCTCACGGCATTCTGTGACGTTCTCGGGATTTTCGGAGGTTACCTCATCGGTGTTCAGCTCTTGGGGGTGAGTGGAGGTGCTTTCATGGATGGTCTCACATCGAGTGTCGAGTGGGACGATGTTTACATGGGGATCATCAAGTCCTTTTGCTTCGCGGTCCTCATGATCTGGATCTGTGCGTATAAAGGGTATTATGCCGGCCTGGATAAGGGAAATTTCGGACCGGAAGAAGTGAGCTGGGCCACGACTCAGGCTGTCGTGTATGCGTCGATTTCCATTCTGGTGAGTGATTACATAATCACATCCATTTTACTATGATTTTTGAGGACGGAAGTCATGGATCGAAAAGGGTTGGAGCTGAGTGTAGGGGGTTTTCTGCTGATTGGTCTTCTCTGTCTGGCATACCTTTCCATCAGGTTGGGCGATCTGCAGCTGTTCGGGGGGGCGGATTACCGTGTGGAAGCGGTATTTTCCAACGTAGCCGGTCTGAAGGAAAAGGCGGCGGTCACCATGGCGGGTGTCAATATCGGCCAGGTGGAAAATATCGGACTGCAGGACGGACGGGCTCGAGTTGAAATGCGCATCAACAAGGGAGTCAAGCTCGAACAGGACGTCATTGCAAGCATCAAAACGATGGGTATTATCGGGGACAAGTATATCTCCATCAGCCCGGGGGCGGATGATGAATACATCCCCGCCGGCGGCGCCATACGGGACACTCAGCCTCCCCTGGACATCGAAAACCTCCTGGGCAAGTTTGTCTTTGGATCGGTGGATAACAATAAATCTTCCGGTCAGAAGGAGTCAGGCGGGGACAAGCAGTAGAATTGAAGGAAAGGAGATCGCGTCCATTGGTAACTGTCTGAAAATTCCTTTGCTCGTCTGCTCGTCATTCCGGCAGTCTCTAAGCCGGAATCCAGGTTTTTCGCTCGGCTGGATTCCGGCTTAGAGACTGCCGGAATGACGAAACAAGGTGCATGCTTAGGGTGATTGACTCATTTTTCAGACTGCTCTCAGGAAAAATGGCCGAGGGAGGGATGGGTTCTCACAGTTGCGGATAAGAGACCAGAAACAAAGAGGCCGGGTGAATCTATTTCACCCGGCCTCTTTGTTTCTGAAATAAGCTTGAAAGTAAAATTACTTCTTCATGTGCTTCATGAAAATGGATTCTGCCTTGTCAGCAGCAGCTTCGGCCCTGCGAGCAGCAGCTTCGGCTTTTTGTGCAGCGGCTTCAGCAGCCCTTGCACTGGCGGAGCACTGTTGTTCGATAGCTTGTGCCTTATCCATAGCGGTAGCGCACATTTCCGTGCACTTCTTTGCATCCTTGGAGCATGCACAACCGGAAACCATGGTGAAAGCCAAGGCCACAACACACAGAATCGCTAATATTCTCTTCATCACTCTCTCCTCCTCAAATAGAAAATAACTCAAGATTAATCAACAACTTAGCCACTTTTAAACTATTTGCTCAGACAATCCTCCCCTGAACCAGTGCCCCTCTCACCCCCTCTCGTTAGAAGATATGATTTCGTACCGACTATCCTTGTGGTCCCAAATGAACGCACTCTGCCGTGAAACATACGAGCACGCTACTCCACAAAGCTTATAAAATCAAGAGATTTTTTGAACAATGAAGGCCTGGAGGCTGTTAGGCCATCGTGCCCGCGGAAGAAAACCCACCGTAAGAAGGGGGGGCAGGCGCTTCCTGCCCTTCGTGCCGCCTCAAGGCGTCCGAGCATCGGAGATCCATCAGAACAACAAGCCGACAGCCTGAAGGCTAATCCTGTGAAAATTCAACCAGCTTGGGGGACCTGTTCCCGGTGGAAATTCGAGTGACGTTGGTGGGCACACCGTTTTGCAACATAATGGCCATATGGAACTTGTTCATGTCCACTTGATCAGCCAGCGGATGCTTGGATAGCTTGTCGGCAGCGTATTGTTCGAGGTCAGGGATCTTCCGGTAGACATCTGGATGTGCCTCGACGTAGATCTGCCCATCCTTCTGTCCGATTTTCACCGGTTCATAAATGATTTCAAGCTTTGTGCCCACGGGAACCTGGGGATAAAGGATGCGGATATGCTCGGGGTAACAGCGAATGCACCCATGGCTCACCAATCGCCCGACACCCCATGGCATTGCCGTGCCATGGATGCCGTAAGCCCCTGCAGAAAATTTCATGACAAATTCCCCAAGAGGGTTTTCCGGCCCGGGCGGCATGGACGCCATGCCGTATTTGGCCTGAAGGGACAAGGGGATGTACCAGGTGGGATTCGGTCGTTTCTCCGTAATGCTAAAGGTTCCCAAGGGTGTTTCCCATCCCTCGTCGCCGATGCCGATGGGGTTGGTTTGAACAGTGGATGTGGCCTTGTCGAAAAAGTACAGTCTCAGTTCCGCCACATTGATGACGAGCTGCTCATGTTGTGTGGGGGGCAGTACCCAGAAGGTGGGAACAGTGATGCGCTTGCCGTTGGGCGGGACCCAGGCGTCCATGCGTGGATAGAGCAGCTCCACTTCATTGTACCCCAGTCCATTGCGCCTTGCGATATCGAGCAGGGTATCCTTGTCGTGGATGGTATACCAGCTGGGAGATCCTATGACGGTCAGGTCCTGGATTCGGTAGGGATAGCGCTTGATCGTAGCGGTAAATTCCTCTTCGGCGGAGGATGGCGCAGGAAGGACAAACGATACCGTGGACATGAAAAGAAGCAAGAACAGTGTGCGAATCTTCATGAGTGATGTTTCCCGTTTCTAAATTAAGCAAAAACGACAGTGGAGATGAAAAAAGTGTGCGGTACAATAGATATTTCCGAGTTGCAGAGCAAGAAATTTCTGCTGAGCCCGGTCCAAACGATTCGATTTCTTCACTGTGGGGCGTCGGAAAGGGCCTGCTGCTGTCGGCTGAGGTAAAATAATGCCTCATTCCTGCGCACCTGCTTCCGGTTCAACGCTTCCCAGATGATCCCGCATCGGGGCAGGTGGGTGCAGCCGGTTCGGAGCACCTGGTGCGGGGTTACGATGCAATGAACCCCTACGTCTGTCGGTCCAACGGGCACGGATGGAAGAATTTGCTCGTCATCCACCACTGCGATGACCCGGGGTGTGGCAGCCAGCCACCCCAAAGTTGATAGAATGGCGAATTGCAGATCCAGATGGCCGTCTCCATCCCCGAGGCGCGTTCCATCCGCTCCTATAAATAGCGCTTCACAAATGATCAAGTCAATGGGTGGCACCAGGGATTCCTGGTAGGACAATTTCGTCCCGAAGGGATTCCGGAGTAAAGGACGAACGGCCAAAGGTCGTTTCGGCGGCGGAACAGTGACGGGATCAATGAGAACAAAGCCTTTCTGAATCCCAGGGGTGGGCAGGACCAGCTTCTTGCGGTCTGCCAAAACATTCAACCCCGCCTGGCGAAGGCTTGGGTGCAGGGAGACCAATACCATGGAAGCGTTGCGGTATTCAGGGATGCTTCGGAGCCTCTCCGCAGTCCGCCCGTCATCGTTTGCGGAGAGAAACGGCAGCCTGCCGTGATAGTTGTTATCCATGTGCTGTCGGAAACGCGTCTTTTCATCCGAGACACTCGATGCTCTGTTCACCTGATCGACCTCCTCCTTCGGCAGTCCCAAGTTTTCGCCCGCAGGCAGTTTGCCAAACTTCCCCAATCCTAAGGAGGATTCAGGAGTCACAGGCTTCATCATTCGCATTGTCTTGAAGATCTATCTTAACCGAAGCGACCCGGATGGCAAAATCGATGGAAGCAAACGGAATAAAATCTGCTGAACAAAAATCATTTGGGTCGTCAGGTGGACCTGGTATGCGATTCTTTTGTTTCTTGAACTTTCAGGGCGAATAACCTATATGATGAAACATTAGGGTATCTTTGACTTTCTGAGAGGAATACTCCCACCCTGGGCCAGGTTGAAATCGCACGGCGGCAGAACTATTACGGCATGCCGCGGCAGAGTCAGGAATATAAACTTAGGCCAAAGGTTGATGCCTGTAACAGAGTTGGGGCCCCTCGGCATCCAAATAAATGCATTCAGGGGGTTCCTTTCCATTTGTATCCATTCAATGACTGACGTGAGGTGATAAGATGTCGAAGCAAAAAATGGAACTGCGTCCTGGAAATGTCAAGCAGCGTTTCCCCAACAGTTTGGTGCCGCTAGTCAATGGGAAAGCGCTCATCGCCGCTGCCAAGAAGCACAATGCCATGATCATGGCGACCAACATCCGGTGCCGTTTGCCTGTCGCCGGCATCGTTCTGGCTTCAATGGCGGCCAAAGCCCCTGTCATGTATGAAATTGCCAAATCTGAGATGAGCTACACCGAGTTTTCTCCCCAGAGCTTCGTGGATTTCATTGTCGCTGAAAACGAGCGTCTGGGAAACACGGATGTCCCTTTCGCCATCCACGCGGATCATCTGACGGTCAAAAAGATGGAGGATGTGGAAGGCGTCAGGAGTCTCATGGCTCAGCAGCTGGAAGCGGGCTTTACCTCGTTTGCCATCGATGCCTCCCACATGGAAAATGAAAAAAATCTTGCGGCCACGGTGGACCTGGCCCGGCCCATCATCCAAGCAGGGCTGAACCTGGAAGTGGAACTGGGGGAAATTGGCGCCAAGAGCGGCAACGCCGAAGGCTTCACCCAGCCCGAAGAAGCGAAATGGTTTGTGGGGGAGCTCGACAAGCAGGGAATTCGGCCCAACCTCCTTGCCATCAACAACGGATCCATCCACGGCACCTATTTCGGGACAGCCCATGAAGGCATCCAGCTGGATCTGACGCGCAGGATCTGGGATGCAATCCAGCCCTGGGGGGTGGATATCGCTCAGCACGGGATCACCGGAACTTCTCTGGAGAAGATTTCCTCATTTATCGAGTACGGGATTCGCAAAGGCAACGTGGGAACCTTCTGGCAAAACATCGCATTTGGCCTGGCCATGAACCAAAACGGGAATGCCGTCACCACGGAAAAGCGCGAATACATCAAACGCCCGTACCGTGGAATTTCTGATGCCCTGTGGCAGGAAATGTGGGCCTGGGCCGTCGAAACGGGCAATACCGGCGGTGAGATCAAGAAGGCCAACAAACCGTTTGCTGCCCAATTCAATGCCCTGCCCATGGCTTACAAGGAGCGCACTACGGCCCAGACCTACGAAGAAGCCATTCGGCTTTTCGAGGCCACCCATTCCATCGGTCTGGCGGAAAGTGTGTGGGAAATGCTGTAACAGCTTAAGCCTCTCTCCTGCAGGCACCTGACCCCATCTTTGGTACTCGCTTGAAAAGGAGGCTCCCTTTCCCGTCACTCATCCGGCGGGGAAGGGAGCCTTTTGTTGTTTCCCCCTCTGCGAGGGGAATCGCCGCTATTTTCTTGCCATGCGCTCCCACTGAGTACCCTTGGGGGTGTCGAGAATCTGGATTCCCCTTTCCAGGAGCTGTTCTCTCAGAGCGTCGGCCTTCGCCCAGTTGCGATCCTTTCTCGCTGCTTCGCGCTCCAGCATGAGTCTTTTTTCTTCCTCGCCCAAGGCCTTCAGGTCTTCGTCCAGGACGCCGAGGATGACGTTCAGGTTTTGAAAGACATCCAGAATTTGTTTGCGCTGGGGCTCGGTAAACAGGGACTGATCCAGTATGGGGTTCATCTGGCGGATAAAGGAAAAAATGCCGGCCAGGGCGTTGGGTAGATTCAGGTCATCCGCCAGGGCATCAGAAAAATTGTGCTCGAGGGCGTACACCATCTCTGAGATCAGTTTGTGCTCCTCGGTGCCGCTCTGAGCATGCCGAACGCGGCGAATGAATTCTTTCAGGCGGTGGTAGCCGCGAACGGCGTTTTCGAGGTTTTCCTCGTTGGCGTGTATCGGCTTGCGGTAATGGGTGCTCAGCAGCCAGTAGCGGATCTCGAGGGGAGTAAACCCCCGGGCCGCGAGCTCTCGGAGGGAAAGCGTTTCATCGATGCCGTTTTGAACCTTTTCGTCCTTGTTGGACCACATGCGCTCCGTCACCATCCACACATTGGCAAAGGATTTTCCCGTCAAGGACTCGCCGATTTCCTTCACGTTTTCCAGGTGTGGAAACAGGAAATCCACACTGCTCACCTGGATATCGATGGGAGCGCCCAGATCGTGGAGCGCTACAGCGACGCTGGCGATATGCCAGGTGGGGAGCACGTTGCCCCAGTCCGTTTTCATGCACATGCCCCGTTTCAGCTCGGCCAGGGTGGCGCGCTTGAGCAGGGCAAAATCCCGCGGGTTCAGCTTTTCATAGGCGTCCAGGTCCACCGTGGATCCCAGACGGATCTTTTTCAGATTGACGCGCGAGAGCGCGCCGTAGTCCTTGCTCTTGGAAAGATCGAAGTAGACGGAGCGGAGCTTGTCATACGCCAGGCCTTTTTCCATCAGGGATCGAGTCAGGTCCGCAATGGTGTCCACATGCTCCGAGGATCGCGGATAGCGGTAGGCGCGTTGGACCCTGAGGGTGTCGAGATCCGTCAGGAACTGGTCCACCTGCTTCTGAGTATAGGCCGCCAGCTCCATGTTGGCTGCCAGGGCTCCCTGAATGGTGCGGCTGTCCAGGTCCGGAACGAGCATCACCTGCTGGACGGAAAACCCCTTGGAAAGCAGGAACCGCGTCAGGAGATCGGCCAGAACAAATCTTCGGGATTCCTGGAGGGTGAGGAGTTGATCCAGGGGCGGTCCGGTGACGAGCAGCCTTATTTTCCCTTCCTGAACGGGTTTGAAATCCACCTTGTTCCTGTCGAGGAGATTATAAAAGCGAAAATCGGGCTCCAGCAGCGTGGTGAAGAGGTTCGTGCTGAGGTAGCGGTCTCCTCCGTCGGGCAGGATCGTGACGATGATTCCCTCCGACGACTCGGCGGCAATCTGGACGGCAGCAGCCATGGCAGCGCCGGAGCTCATGCCGACGAAAATCCCCTCCTCCCTGGCCAGCCGCCGGGCCATTTCGAAGGCTTCTTCATCCTTGACAGGCACGATGCGGTCCAGGGCGTGACGGTCAAAGATCCCAGGTACGTAAGACTCCTTCATATTCTTCAGCCCCTGGACCTTGTGACCCGGGTAGGGCTCCACGCCAATGACCTGAATGTCCGGGTTGCGTTCCTTCATGGCCTCCAGGATGCCCATGGCTGTTCCTGTCGTGCCCAGGGTGACCACTACCTTGTTGACCTTTCCGTCGGTTTGGTCGTAGATTTCCGGTCCTGTCCCGAAGCGGTGGGCGGCAGGGTTGGCGGGGTTGTTAAACTGGTCGGGCATGAAATAGCGCTCGGGGTTTTCTCTCACCAGGTTGTAGACTTCT
>DAIQOB010000088.1:0-8689 GCA_036788075.1 Syntrophobacteraceae bacterium | reverse complement strand
TTTTTTCGTTTTTTCCTGGGGGGCTACCGCATCAAAAACTGAAACACCGCATCCATGGTACGAAGCTTCTCCTCGACTCTGCGGGCTGCGGCCGAGCTCACACGCCCGGACTCTTTCAGGCTACTCAAGGCCGAGAGGTCTTCAAATACGGCGTCAAATGCCCCTTTGACGTTCAAATCGTCATTCATGTGCCTTTCAAAATCTGGGATCAAGCGATCGATCGCTGCATCGACCTCCCCATCTTCAGGACCCGAAGGCTTTCCTTTCATGTCGGCGTCGCCGGCCAGAAGGCGGGTCACCATGGCGTTCAAGAGGTCAACCTTTCGACTGGCCTCCTGCAGGTGCTTGGGGGTCAAATTCAGGGCCTTCCTGTGATGCCCGTACAGCAGGTAGAACCGGAGGTACTGGGGGCCGAATCCATCCTTCAAAAGATCTTCAGGGTAAAGGATATTTCCCACGCTCTTGGACATCTTCTTGCCGTCCACCAGCAGATGCTCGCCGTGCACCCAGTAGCGTGCGAATTCCTCCCCCGACACCGCTTCAATGACGGCGATGTTGTAGTCATGATGGCGGTAGAGATTGTCGATGCCGCCGCAGCTTATGTCGATGCTGTATCCCAGGCTTTCCGTGATCATGGCAGGGTCCTGGATGTTCCAGGAGGGTCTGCCCCGGCCGATATCCGTCTCCCAATAGACCTTATCGCCTCGCTTATAGCCGTGCCAGAGGATGAAATCGCCCAAATTCCAGCGTCGGCCGGGATAGGTATCCTTCTTGAATCTCTTCTTTTCTCGAGGCCAGCGGCTCATGTCCAATCGAAACAGCTTACCGAAGTCTTTGACTTTAAGAGGATCAAAAAACACGTCCTTCTCATGCCAGTAGGCAATTCCCTTTTCAAGGAGCAGCTGGATGAGCTTCACGGCTTGGGGCACCGAGGTGGAGGAGCGTGGAATGGATCGGGGCAGATCGATTCTCAGCTCCTGGGCATCCGCAAAGAACTGCTCTGCATTGCTGGCCGTCAGGGCTTCAATGGACACATTGTTTTTTTCCGCCTCGTCGATGGCCTTGTCTTCCACATCCGTAAAATTGAGCACGCGTTGCACCCTGTATCCCAGGTGAACGAGATACCGTTGAAGCACATCTTCCCACAGAAAACTGCGATAGTTCCCCACATGCGGCCTGCCATAGATGGAAGGACCACATGTAAACATCTTCACTACACCATCGATCCTGGGCGTGAAGACTTCTTGTCTACGGGTCATGGTGTTGTAGAGCTCCAACATGAAAGCCGTTTCCTTTCTGCAGGTCCTTCACATTACCCGCCGTATGAACCTCGAATGGCGCCACAAAATGGAAAAAACCAGGGGATCGTATCAGCTCTCTTGAGTAAAGGCGTGGAAGCACTCAGGACCAAAGCAACCGGTGCTACAACGATAGATCCATACGCCATGGGGATCCGCAGACGTCTCCCCTCCCCCAGAATGCGCGCGAAGGAGCCTGAATATCTCCAGGTAGTACTCGGTGGAAACAACAAAAAGGAGGACGGATCTTCCTGATCACATCCTCCTGTTGCTTCCACGAACCCCCAGGCGCCTGACCGCCTTTTCTCATCCCGAACAAAGCCCTGGGCTTCCTCCCACAGAACCACAGGCTGGAGGAGCGCCCCTTCTGCCAAACTATGCCAGATAGACCGAGCTCGCCTGCGGGCCCTTCTCACCGGCCTGTTCGACATAACTGACGGGGGTTCCGATTTCGAGATCCTTGAAACGCCCCGTGATGAGGGCGTTTTCATGGAAATACACTTCCCTTCCTTCGGGAGTCAGGAGAAAACCGTAGCCTTCCTCCTGGAACAACTTGCTGATGCGCGCCATCGGCTTCTCTTCGTGGAATTTGACCTCTCCGCGCTGCTTCCCGGCATGGTCTTTCAGGCGACGCTGGGCCACATCGAAGGAATTGGAGATAGCCGCATAAAGGTCCTCATCCGGCTCTCTTTTCACAACAATTTCCCCTCCGGGAAGGGTAATGTCGATCCGGACGTTATAATGCATCCCACTCCTCTGGCTACGGTGAGGAATGTCCACCATGATCCGGCACCCGATGATCTGGTCATAAATGTTGTCGAGTTTCGCGGCTTTCTCGCGGATAAGCTCTTCCATTTCATCGGAGAGATGAACATTTTTAGAGCTGATTTCCAATGGAAGCTTCATAGGCTCTTTTCCCCTTCTCAATAGTCGAAATGTAAACACCATGCTTCTTGTTACCGTTCACCGCATGGGCTTGAAAAATACTGCCTTACGATAGACCTTCGTCCCACAGCTTTCCGCAGCCATTGGGCTCGGCTTTTCTGATGGGAGAAGAGATGGTTGCATGAACGAGAACGTCTGGTTTCTACCTCCGATTTCTTCACTCATCGACCTATAGGCAGTTCACAACGGTAGAGGAGAGATTCCCCTGTTTGAACTCAGGCAAAATAAATCCCTGAGCAAATCCTTTCAAGCCATATTTGAAGGCTGTCTCCATTTTGTTGCACTCAGAGCTCGATCAGCGACCCTGAAGCTTTCCTGCCGGCCTACTTCATTCCTTCATCGGCTTTCAGTCGGGTATTCACACGGATTTCAGAGTGGAGCGTGCGGTGCACCGGGCATCGATCGGCGATTTGCAGCAGCCTCGCGCGCTCAGCCTCGTCCAGCTGCCCGATCAACTGAATCTCACGATCGATGACATCGATTTTTTGACCGCGGCTTTCACAATCCTGGCAATCGTCAGCATGCATTGCTTCGTGCCTGAGGCGCACAACGACAGCATCCAGGGGAAGGTTTTTGCGATCGGCATACATCCGCAGAGTCATGGACGTACAGGCTCCCAGCGCAGCGACCAGATAGTCGTAAGGGCTGGGCCCTGTGTCGGCTCCGCCCACGGCAATCGGCTCATCGGCAATGAGTCGGTGGGGTCCCGCAGTGATCTCCGTTTGATATCCGCTCTTCCCTGTGCGCACGACAACACGATTGTCTGTCAGGTCCCTGCTGCGCGCTTTTTCAAATGGTATGCCCAGATATTTCCTGGCCCACGCAGCCATGACAGCCCCCACATAGAGGGAATCTTCCCGGGTCGAAAGGAGATGGTCGGCATCTTCCAGTGAGATGAAGCTCTTGGGCTGGGCAGCACATTCAAAAATCTGAAGGGCGTTCTCCACGGCCACCACTCTGTCGGCAACCGAATGGACGACCAGCAGAGGTTTATTCATGGCGCCGATGACGGCCTTCATGTGAGTATCTTCCAGGTCGTCCAGGAATTGCTTCTTGATGCTGAAGCTCCTTCCGGCCAGCTGGATTCGGGCCTCACCCTCCTGAAGGATCTGCCCCGTGGAGCTCCCCAGCAGGCCGGTAAGGTGCGATAGATCGGCAGGAGCTGCAATGGTGACGACTGCGCGCGTGGAGGGGATTCCCGATGCCGCCTGCAAGACCGCAGCCCCCCCCAAAGAATGACCGATGAGGAGCTTAGGGGCATCAAACTTCGCTTCCAGAAACTCAGCAGCAGCGACGAGATCTGAAACATTCGAAGACAAGGTTGTTTCTGAAAAATCTCCTTCGCTGTCGCCCAATCCGGTGAAGTCGAACCTGAGAACAGCAATCCCCTCCTGAGTGAGAGCTCTGTTGATGTGGTGAATCGCGTTGAGGTTTTTCGTGCAGGTAAAACAGTGGGCAAATATGGCAAATGCAATCGGTTTTTGGCCGGCCGGCAGATCGAGCCGCGCCGACAACTTCTGTCCATTGAAATTATTAAAAAGAAGACGTTGAAACTGCATGGGCATTCCCTCATTGAGAGGAATATATCTGTGCTCTGTAGCCGCCGGTTGTCTAAGTACAACTCAATACCTTAGCGTGTCCACCACTCGATTCGTCATTCCGGCAATCCTTTAGCCGGAATCCACTGAAGACACTGGATGCCGGCTTAAAAACTGCCGGCATGACGAGGGGCGAAATGGACACCTTATTCTGTGGACGTGTACTAAGGATACTCACCAAAATATCTGCTTGACAGTATGAGAATTACTTCACTAGAATAATATAATGAATAAATAAAGGTTCCACAAGGGGACGAAATCTAACTAGAGTGAGGAAGGAGAGGAGAAGTCATGAAATTCAAGAAATCTTTTGCCTGCGGCTGCATCGCTGCCTTTGTGGTCCTGGTCGCAGCATTCATGGTTGGAGCTGCGGACCAGGCTGCAACCAAAGCGGCGGATGTCATCACCATCAAGGCGGGCCTCTGGACCAGTCACACCAAAGCACCGGTAGAATTTACCCACAAGAAGCACGTCGAGGAACACAAAATCGCTTGCACCGATTGTCATCACAAGTTTGAAAACGGCAAAAACGTCTGGAAAGAAGGCGACCCGGTTCAAAAATGCGAAGCGTGTCACAATGAGCCCACCATCCAGGGAGAAAAGAAGCTCCCGCCGGAGCAGCAGAAGCTGAACCTTAAGCTTGCTTTCCACGAAAATTGTGTTGGCTGCCATCAGAAGTTGAAAAAAGACAAACCCGACACCAAAGCCCCTGTAACATGCACGGGCTGCCATCCTGCACAGAAGTAACGCCGCCTTCAACCCATCATTTCCGTGATGGTATAAACCACTCACCCGATAGCCGGACAGGCTGTCGGGTATTTTTTTGCCCTCTCCCCCATTCATTCCCTCATCGAATGTACAACGCCGCCGCCCCCCCCTGGCCTGCATGACAACCGAGCAAAATGCAATAAGCCACCCGGTTTCCCAGATGGCTTATGTAAAAGCATGGATGCGTTGGAACGGATCTTAAACTTCTTCCACCGTGATGGCATTCTGCTCGCAAACTTCGACGCAGCTCTCACAGCCCAAACATTCGTCTTCGTTCACGGGCTCGGCTTTTCCGTCCACCAGTTCGTATACATCAACGGGACAAACATCTACGCATTCGCCATCGCCAACGCACTTGTCTTTGTCGACAGTAACTTTAAACATTTCATCCTCCACGGATCACGTAAAGTGGTAACACTCACCGCATGCCCCTGCGAGCACAGGTGGGGACAGGGGAATCCCCGTCCCAGGCTTCATTTTCAGGCCCTGTCTCTGTAACCCCTTCGTTTCATCATGTCAAGCACTATAAACCATCCCGCCGCATCACCGCACAATCGCTGCAGGATGAGGAGCTGTTGCATGATTTCGCAGAGAAAAGCATGAGGATTTATGATCCATCAGGGCCACTGAGTCACTCGGACCACCAAGAAATAGACGGAGGGCAAAAACACCATGGAGGCTCCATGCAGGCGGATGCCGACATGGAGCCTTGAGGATATTTTGCTTAAACGCAGCCGGTAGGTTTGGGCAGACCGGCCATTTTGCAGGCTCCCTTGCCCGGTCCCGATGGGAACAACTCATAGATGTATTTGAGCTTGTAACCGGTTACCTTGGTGAGAATGCGGACCATGGGGGCGATGCCGTGCTTCCGGTAGTAATCCTGAAGCACATGGATGACTTTCCAGTGCTCTTCGGTAAGTTCTGAAATACCTTCGGAAGCCTTCACATACTCTACCCACTCGGGATTCCACTGATCGAAGCTGCTGATGAAGCCGTCTTCATCAATGTCAAACGATTTGCCTTTGAATTCTACAACTGCCATGGATGGTTTCTCCTTTTAGAATACGGTTAGATATTCATGGGTCCCAGACATACTTCGTTCCGAATCGGCCTTCTTGGCCAACAGCTCGCCTATCCTCTCCTTACGATGACATTGAGCAGCCTGCACCATCGCTTTCGCCCAATGCTCATTTCCGACGGAGTGAATGTGGGAATAACACGCCAAGGCGTTCTTATAACACATTCCATCCCAGCCCGCTACTATTCCATGTCCCTTTTTCACCCGAAAAACGAAAGGAAATGACGGTTTGGGACCGATGATTCTTGAGTAGTGGAATTCATGCCCCTTGAGGCAGGTTCCTTTGGCAAAATAAGGGTTTTCGTTCAAGCACTCCAACACGGTGTAACCGTGTCCCTGAGGCCTATCCTCCAGAACCACATCATAGGGAAATACCCCGATCATGGGAAAGGTTTTTTCCTGGCGCATGATTTTCCGGCATAAAAACATCAATCCGCCACATTCGGCATAAACGGGCAAGCCAGCCTCGATCTCCCTTTTCAAAGACTCTCGGAAAGGTATGTTGCCGGCGAGAACTTCCAGATGCGTTTCGGGAAATCCACCTCCGATGTAGAGTGCATCTACCGCAGGTAGGGGAGACCCTTCAAAACTTGAGATCTCCAACAACTGCGCACCCTGCTCACGCAGGGCTTCAAGGTTTTCAGGATAATAGAACTGGAACGCACTGTCCCTCACAACACCGATGACGACAGGCGTTTGTATCTCCGGCCTCTCTGCAGTTCTCTGCAGTTGGGCTGACCAGCCGATAGGTCCCGCTCCTTCAGCAATTTGCCACAGGCCCTTGAGATCGACACAACCCCCAACTTTGGAGGCCACGAATTCCAGGGATTCCAGAACATTTTTTGATTCCTGAGGCGGGACAAGTCCCAAGTGACGTTCAGGAAAGAAATTTCTTTTTTCCTTGGGGAGCACCCCCATCACCGGGATTTCACAATAGCGCTCGATGGCCCCTCGCAGCACCGTTTCATGCCGTTTTCCGGCCACCTGGTTCAGAATGACCCCCGCAATGTGAACATCGGGGTCCAGGTGCTGGCATCCGAGGACCAGAGCCGCTGCCGTCCGCGTCACCTTTGTGGCATCCAACACAAGAATCACTGGAGCTCGAAACAACTTGGCCAGCTCAGCAGTGGAAAAACTCCCCTGCACATCCACTCCGTCATACAAGCCCCGATTTCCTTCGATGAGGCTTCCGTCTCCTTTCTGGGATCGGTTGACGAAAGAGCGAAGCATGGCTTCCGGATCCATGAGGAAGGGATCCAGATTGTAGCAGGGCTGACCGGCCGCCGTGGCCAGCCAACCCGCATCAATGTAGTCGGGCCCCTTCTTGAAGGGGACGACCTTCAAACCGAGATCACGTCGCCATGCCGCGGCAAGCCCCATGGAAACGATAGTTTTCCCGGAGCCTCCCCGCAACGCAGCGATCACTAACCGCGGTTTTTGAAATAACATTACCATCACTCTCTTACAAAAGGCGCCGTAAGAGACCGGAATCACTCACGGCGCCCGCATGATGATTTAGAACTTGAACTGCGTGGTGGTTCTCCAGGTCATCATGGCCAACCGATAGTCATCGATGTGCTCGTGCTTGAATTCCAGACCTGTCTTCTCGAAGAAGCGCTCCCAACCGATGCGGTTGATCCAGTCGCCTACGCGTTCGTAGCGACGGCCGCCGGCGGCATATTCTTCCACAATCTTCTTGATGGTGTTGACGGTGGTCGGCCAGCGGGGCGGTTCGTTGGGAATGTAAGGAACAGCCAGTTTGGAGAACATGGGTGCGGAGAGGACGTTAGAGACCTTTCCACCGACCCACAGAGCGATACCATCGCCTTCGCCGTCGGCCAGAGGCAGGGCGGGGCACATGGTGTAGCAGTTGCCGCAGAACATGCAGCGGCTGTTGTTGATCTCGATGCTCTTCTTATCATCGACCTTTTTGGGCTTGATGGCCGCCGTCGGGCATGCAGCAACAACAAGAGGAATTTCGCATACATTCTGTACACGGTCATGCTCAACAAAAGGCGGCTTGCGGTGTACGCCCAGGATGGCGATGTCGGAGCAGTGTACGGCGCCGCACATGTTCAAGCAGCAGGCCAGGGCGATACGCACCTGCGCGGGCAGCTTGTGGGAGCCGAAATACTCGAACAGCTCATCCATGACGGACTTCACCACGCCGGAAGCATCGATAGCAGGGGTGTGGCAGTGGGCCCAGCCCTGGGTATGGACGATGTTCGTGATGCTGTTTCCGGTCCCGCCGATGGGGAACCAGTTTCCACGGCTGCGGAGGTCGTCGATGAGGGGCTGCAGCTTGGATTTGTCGCTGACCAGGAACTCGATGTTGTTACGGGTGGTCCAACGCAGGTAGCCACCGCAATATTTGTCCGCAAGGTCGCAGACTTCGCGGATCAGGTCGATACTGATCAGACGGGCTGCACCAATACGCACCGTGTAGAGCTCCGCGCCGGTTTCGGACACATGAACCAATACACCCGGCTCCAGGATCTCATGATACTTCCATTTCCCAAAGTTGTCTTTCACGATGGGGGGGAAGAATTTGTCGTATTTCGGAGGGCCGATATCAGTAATACGATCTTGCATAAGATTGTTGGGATCAAAGGCCATTTGTTTTACCTCCTAAGCTTGATGGCGTTGACGGAAAGCAGCTGCATCGTGTTCCCATCCACCAGGGACTTCTGCTGGATCGTAGAAAATATAAGGGTTGAAACGCGGAGTATTGACCATGCGTGGATCCGGCGTCAGGTCGGTAGCCTTCAAGAATTCACGGAGGGTCAAGCGCTGGATCGTCTCACCCAAACGTTCACGGTTCTTGCCGTTTTCCATCCACCAATCCCACATCTTTTCAACAAATTCTTTGAACTCTTCGTAAGGCGGTTCCATCTTGATGAAGGGAATCACCACGCTCGCCATCTGAGCACCTTCCAGGATGGGGGCCTTGGCGCCGACAAGGATCGTAGCGCCGGTATCCACGCCGGGTCTCAGGGCACGGG
>DAIQOB010000087.1:0-8779 GCA_036788075.1 Syntrophobacteraceae bacterium | reverse complement strand
GCTGCTTCCTTCCGGACCTGACGGGGTTCATATTCGCCTGTTGCGCAGTGTCCAATCGACACCAGAATTAGAAACGGCCCACCCACTTGAACCCTTCAAAGGGGATTCAGCCCCGCTAAGCGGATTTCGGGTTACAGAGCACCGCTAACTCCCCACCTAGCACGACCAAGGGCATTTTCAATGACAATCGAGGGTTTTTACTTAACAGTTTTTTTTGGAAATTGCAATGAGCATTGACGAAGGTAGACAGCCGAGGGACCGCGGCGGTGGGACGGGATTGGAAGTGGCGACCCGGTAGCACGGCATTCCGAGCCTGCACAGATGCGCATTCCAAAGAGACCTTGTCGGAAGCCTTCTCGACGGGAGCGATATCAGCGGAAAGATCCCGGCCGAGGAACTCGTACGGCTCATCAGGGGGTCTTGAGGACGCACACGGGACTGATGGATTGAGTATTGATCATCCTCCTTCCCACGTTTTGGGTCACTTCGTCCCGTGCAGCTGTTGAGAAGCCTCCCAGCGGTCCAGCAAAAGACATCGTGCGGGGGGAATGGTCAGGATGTCCCGCAGGCTGGGAAAATCCGCACCCGGGGTGAGATGCCGCCAGCCGCCCAGGTAGACGGGTTTTCGGGGGGAGAAGATTTCGCAAAGACGGATGATCGCCTTTGCCATGTGGAGCTCTCGCTCGGCCCATAAAGGGTCTGTGTGCGACGCATGAAACGCCGTGTTCTCAGGAGAGCCGGAAGCGACTCTCGCCATAGCGACGGCTGCGGAATCGTAAAGGCGAGATACGGAACCGGGATTTGGAGGGAGCGAGAGCAAGATGGCGAGGTTCTTGGGAGAGAGGAGCTCCGGCCAGGATGCCAGCCACTTGCGGCTGAAGAGGGAGTAATCGATGGGAAAGATTTTGCTGCCCGTTTGGGCGGCATAGCGGGTGGCCGCACGATATTCCGAGGGAAGCGCGATTTGCCTGCGAATGGACACGATTTCCGGGTGGCGCATGGCGTCTTGCCATGAGACGCGGACTTGGGCGCATGCCTCCCGGAGGTTCCCCATGAGGGTCCTCTGCAGAGTGCGCCGGTGCCGCAGTCGGAATCGCAGCCCGTACGGACTCAATTCCACGAAGACGCAGTCCGGTTCATAGCTGCGCAGGAATCGGCCCAGTTCCCTGAAGCCTGCTGGGTCGTTGTGGACGGTGCCCAGAAGGACCAGGCTCTGGAGAGCCGGAGGACGCAAAAACTTCCATTCCTCTGAGGAGCACTTGCTCGGGGAGGGGGCCGTGAAAGCCCGGGAAGGGTTGAGCCCATCCGAAGCCATTTGAATTTCATTGGGCCCCGTGGAGCATCGGATTCATGAGAATGGGATGAAGCTCCTGGAAATGGTTGATGTGTAAGTGGGCACTGAGAGATTCATTTTTGTACGCCACGAAGAAGACTCCCGTTGCCGTTGCCAGCGCCTCATCCACGGCGGAATCCCCTACATAGAGGACTTCTCGGGGCGAAATGCCGAAGGTATTCAAGATCTTTTCCATACTCTCGGGATGAGGCTTGGGATGACGCACGTCGGCGGCTGAAACCACGAGGTCGAAGAATTTCTCGATATCAAAGTGTGCCAGAAGCTCCCGTGTGGAAACCATTCGATTGGTGGCGAGGGCGGTCTTGTAGTGTGCTTTGGCCAAGGTCAGGGTTTCCACCAGTCCAGGTTCGCGGCGGAGATAGGCATTGAACGCTCGGTAGTCTATCTTCCGAAGGTACTCCCATGCGGTCTGGAAGCGTTCTCCATCCCCCATCAAGTATCTGAGGGATTCGCGTACGGGGTACATGTGGTTAAACTCTTCCTGTTAGGGTGTGACCGGCGGCAGGCCGACGCGCTCCAAAATATGACTGTAAAACTTGACATTGGCTTCCTTCGAATCGAAAAGGACGCCGTCACAGTCAAACACGATGGCTCGAAGCCGCGTTTCCTCCAGCTTTGTTGAAGCGTTTGTCTTCATGTAATGCAATCCTCCTTCTGTAGATCACGTTTCAATATAACCCTTTGTGATCGAATCGCATGGAATATTTTGGCATGGCCTCCCAAACCCCGAGGAATCGAAGCCTGTTGAAAACACGAATGGGGCGGTTCCCAAACCCCGAAGGAGGCAAAGCCTAAACCTCCCGCATTTCCGGTGAGAGGGCCGGGAGGATGCGTTTTCGGATAGGCGCTTCCGGCGAACGGCTGTCGTGCGAATCTCTCCGGCACAGGGTTTCAAGGCTTTACAAGCACTTTGGTATGGAATAGAGTTTCTGCCAGTTGAGGGATTTGCCGACTGTGCGGCTTAATCCCGCGGCTGGAGCCGGGAAACCTCCTGATCTTTCATCCACCGGGGCGAGACCGTTGTGTACGCTTCTTCAGAGTGGGAGCTTCCGGATGGTTTCCATGCCCCGGCGGGAAAATATCACCAACCTGCCACCGAGGCCCGCCGTTTGCCGTTGCGGGGACTGCCTCGGTATTTATGATGGGAATTTCATATGGACTACCGGTTCGATTATCTCGTGATTGGAAGCGGCATTGCCGGACTCTCTTTTGCACTGAAGGCTGCACGCACAGGTACCGTCGCCATTGTGACCAAAAAGGACAAGCTGGAAACCAGCACCAATTATGCCCAAGGGGGGATTGCCTCGGTACTGGGGCCGGATGATTCCTTTCAGCTCCATATCCAGGATACCCTGACGTCCGGCGATGGCCTCTGCCATGAAGATGTCGTGGACATGGTGGTGCGGTGCGGCCCCGAACGGATTCAGGAGCTGGTGAGCATGGGGGTTTTCTTCAACCAGGGATCCGCCGGGACTCCAGCCTTCGACCTGGGAAGGGAAGGGGGGCACAGCCGCAACCGTATCATTCACGCCCATGACCTGACGGGGCAGGCGGTCGAGAAGGTCCTTATCGCCACCGCTGAAGCAGATCCCAATATCGAAATCTTTGAAAACCACCTCGTCCTGGACCTCATCACGCAGCATCAATCCATCAAGGCCGGCTCCATTTCCCTGCAGCAGCAGAATATCTGCCGCGGAGCCTATGTCCTGCGTTCGGAGACGGGGGAAATCTACAGCTTTATGGCCAATGCCGTTCTCCTCTGTACGGGGGGGGCGGGCAAGGCCTATCTTTACACGAGCAATCCCGATGTGGCCACGGGAGACGGCCTCGCCATCGCGTATCGGGCGGGAGCCGAGTTGGCAAACCTCGAATTCGTCCAGTTTCATCCCACCTGCCTCTACCATCCCCTTGCGAAGAATTTCCTCATTTCCGAGGCCGTTCGCGGTGAAGGTGGACGGTTGATCGACAAGAGAGGGCGGGCTTTCATGGGCGATTATCATCCCCTGAAGGACCTGGCTTTCCGGGATATCGTGGCCCGGGCCATCGATACGGAAATGAAGAAAACGGGAGACGATTGCGTCTTCCTCGACATCAGCCACCGGGACGCGGATTTCCTGCGCACTCGGTTTCCCAACATCCACCAGAAATGCCTTTCCCTGGGGATCGATATCACCCGCGATCCCATTCCCGTAGTTCCGGCGGCCCATTACATGTGCGGAGGGATCCTGACGGACAAGAAGGGCAGGAGCAGCATCGAGAACCTTTACGCCATCGGAGAGTGTGCCTGTACGGGGCTGCACGGGGCCAACCGCCTGGCCAGCAATTCCCTGCTGGAGGCGATGGTCTATGCACACGAAGCCGCCCTGGACTGTGCGGACCGACTGGGTGGATGGCGAAGCCGGACGCTTCCGGACATCCCGCATTGCTTCCGCAGCAAGAATGAAAATTCAAGCCTGCTCAGCGAGATGGTGCTCATTACGCACAATTGGGACATCATTCGACGGTTGATGTGGAACTATGTGGGCATTGTGAGGACGGATAAGAGACTGGCCCTGGCTCAGGCGCACATGGCCCAGATCCGCATGGAAATCCGTGAGCATATGCCCCATATCCCTGTCAACGCAGACCTCATCGAGCTGCAGAACCTGGCCCTGGTGGCGGAACTCATCATCCGCTGCGCCATCGAGCGAAAAGAGAGCCGCGGGCTTCACTACAACCTGGATCACCCGCAGAAGGACGATGCAAACTGGCTGAAGGATACCGTTGTCGTTCGACGCCAGACGGAGGAATTCGTCTGTGCGCTCCAACCCAACGACGCCCTGGGACCTCAATGAGCTGCTGGGGGCTCGACAGTTTCCGCTTCCAGGATCTGGCTGGGGGCGGGAGCCTCCAGAAGTGCCCGAGGGTGCTGCTCTACCCGCATGGTGAAAACCCCCCCCATGAAGCTTATTTCGTAGTTGCTGTTGGAGAGATTGACGTTCTTGAAAGCGTCCCTGAACTTGAGAAACTTGGCTTTGATTTTGCGGTAAATATAAACGGTTCCCGCCACGCCCAGGCCCAGGGTGCCTAAATATACCCAGAGGGGGGTGGCCAACACCGTTCCGAAGACGGTCAAAAGCCCCACCAGCCCCAAAACCAGAAAAATCTGGGCACCCATGATCAAGTAGAAATACTGGATGCCCTGATTGATGGTTTTCTGTTCAACTTCCTGGGGACTTAGCGGAGTGCTTGCTTCGGATTCTACAGGTTTTTTGCGACCTCGAAATAAACGGCGAAACCACATAAAATGTATTTCCTCTCTTATGGAGCGACTTACCTGGGATCTTGCGCCTCATTCATGGGGTTGGGCAGCAGGGGAGGGGGAGGCTCCCGCTGGATGAGCATCTGCTGCTCCACTCTAAATTTCTCCAGGTGAAGCTGATTTTCCAACATCTGCTTGGACAGCTTGTAGCGCAGGTAGATGATCCACGTGATGATGAGAGCCAGGAAAATGGACGTGCCCAGAAAGAACCACTTGTATTCCCTGATGGCGGTTACCGTGATCGTGGCGAAATCCCCAAGAAAGTTGGGGACCATCCAGAGCAGCAGAACGCCGAGGACGATCAGGAAGCCCATGTAGTAGATGGAAACACCTCGGAACGAATGCAGGATGTTTCCAAACTGGTTCTTGTGGAGGCTCATCTCGCCGCCCTCCGTGGCCGGGAGTTCCTCCTGTTCTTCACCATAGAGAAGGGACAGATAAACTCGAACCAGAAAGGAGACCAGCAAAATCAGTCCCACGGGAATGCCCACCGCGGCGGAGACCCAGGCTCGAAACGGAAAGGGCGCCGCTTCAGACTCGAGACGGACCTGGTAGTTGGCCAATGGGCCGAAATTGTTCTCGAAGACCATCTTTTCGTAACTGGTCAGAGCGGTCCCCACAGTCTCGTATACTTTCGTGCCGTTGGTATCCAGAACGATCACACGCGACTTCTGTCCCGCCTGGCTGGCTGAAGCCATGTAAATGAGCAGTTCCAGTATCAGGAATGCCACAACGCTGATGGTCAGGACGATCTTTTGGTAACGTGTTCCCTCAAACAGGTCTTGAAGACGTAATTTCTGTGACATGGTTCCCAATTCGCGAATCAAACGAAGAGAATGGTTGAAAAAATCCTACCGCCAATGCCGAATCACCTTCATATTCTTACATTTTCCGAGGTGTGACGGACGTTAGCTCCCTCTACCTGCCCCGTCGGATCACACGCCGTAACGCTAACATCCGGTTTCGGCGGAGTCAAATGAAAATACCCCTCTTTACCCTTGGTTCCCGGCCGTTTCCGCCTGCTCCTGTGCGATTCCTGCAGAGCATTGGGAGCCCGGTTGGAAGTTGGGGACAATAGTAACCTGCCGGTTAGAAATTTTAAAGGATGCCGGGCAAATTTTGGTGAGGAGGTGAATCCCGAGGCTATGCATAAGAAGCAGGCGGTCCGGCGGCTCCGTTCCATCCCGCGTCGAGCTCAGTTGGATTCACGAATGACAAGACCTTCCATGTGCTCTTTGCGATTGAATTCGGCGGCAAAACGCTGCGCCTCGTCCCGACTGCCGAAAGATCCCACCAAGACACGGTTCCACCGTCCGCTTCCGCTCAGATCGAGGCTTTCCAGCCGCGAATCATAGCCCTTGGATTTCAGCTGATCCAGGAGCTTTTGAGCGTTCTCCAGGTCCTTCAACGATGCGATGAGCAGGGTGAAATGCTCTCCCATGCTCTCGGACGGGCCATTTGCCGGCTGGGCTTTGGCCACTTCCACCTTTTCCGTTTTGGCGGCGGGGGCTTCTTCAACCTTGGCCTTGGCGGCGGACGTTTCCTGGTCCGCTTCTTTGGATGAGGGCTTGACGGCTATAGCTGCAGGGGGAGACTGCCCCTTGGAGGGAGGTTGTGGGAGGACCTTCCCCCCACCGGCAAGATCCTGGTAGTAGCGCAAAGACTCCACCATCTTCCTGGGAGACTCCCAGGTTTCGGCGGCATTTTCGGGCGGAGGGGTCGCCTGTCGCCCCAGGCCGAGGAAACGGAGAAATTCAGCCTTGTACGATGTGTCCTTGAGGTCGATCAATGGAATCCCCCGTCCCACGAGGATTCCGAAAATGAACATCCAGGTGACGGTGAGGATCAGGCCGAGGGAGTAGAGCACCAGCTGTCCGAGGCTCCATTCAAAGCGATAACGCCTGGGCTCCTTTTGCTTTTCTGTCTGCCGCGGTGTGCTTTCTTTCAAAGCAGGTTCCAGCATGGTCCCATTTCCTCCTCAGTATTCCCTCGGCGTTGGAAACGTGAACACCCAGGAGACCCATGCGCGCCTGCACATCCATGGTTCATCGCTGCGTCTCCACCGGCGGAGGCGGATCCACCCCGAAGGGACAAGGGGTACTCCTCCACCGGGACCTGTTACATTTTTTCCGGGGCTCCGACTCCAAGCAGCTCCAGCGCGTTCCGGATCACCTGTCGCACGGCGCCCGCCAGGTAAAGCCTGGCCTGAGTCAATTCGTCGTCGTCACCCAGGATGCGATTGCGATTGTAATAGCTGTGAAAAAGAGAGACGAGCTCATGCAGGTAGTAGGGAATGAAGTGGGGCTGCAGCGCACCGGCGCAGTTGGCCAGGACTGCGGGATACTCCCCCAGCAGCTTCATGATCTCCAGTTCCTGCGCTTCGACGAGGCGGTCCAGGTTGCAGAGCGGCCCGTCGGGAGAATCGCCGCATGAGATGCCCCGATCCCGGGCCACGTCGAAAACGCTGCACAACCGGGCATGAGCGTATTGCACATAATAGACGGGATTGTCGTTGCTCTGCATTTTCGCCACGTCTAGATCGAAATCCAGCTGACTGTCGGAGCGCCGCGTGAGAAAAATAAACCGGCAGGCATCCTTCCCCACTTCATCGAGGACCTCCCGGAGGGTGACGAATTCTCCCGACCGCGTGGACATGGCCACCGGAGCTCCTCCGCGCAGCAGGTTCACCAGTTGGACCAGGATGATCTTGAGATCGCTCCGGGCACGTCCCATGGCCTCCACGCCCGCCAGCATGCGTTCGACGTAACCGTGGTGGTCCGCCCCCCAGATGTCTACCACGAAATCGAAGCCGCGGCTGAATTTGTTCTTGTGATAAGCCAGATCTGAGGCAAAATAGGTGCTCACGCCGTTGGCCCGAATCACGACCCTGTCTTTTTCATCTCCAAAGGCGGTGCTGCGGAACCAACGCGCTCCTTCTTCTTCGTAAATGTACCCTCGCGCTTCCAGTTCGTCTATGGTCTTGCGCACGGCGTCGGCGTCGTGAAGGCTCTGTTCGCTGAACCAGTGGTCGATGGTGACGCCGAAAGTGTTCAGGTCATCCCGGATACCGTTCAGAATGCGGTCACCTGCATAGCGCGTGAAGACCGGCAGGACTTCCTCCAGAGGAGCCCGATGATACCGGCGGCCCACCTCCTGGGCGAATTCTCGCGCGAGGTCGCGCATGTATTCGCCCTGGTAGTGAGCGTCGGGAAATTCGATGCATTCCCCCATGACTTCCTGGTAGCGGTAGTAGAGGCTCCGACCGAGCGTGTCCATCTGGTTGCCCGCGTCGTTGATGTAATATTCCCTTTCCACCTGAAATCCGCAGGCCATCAGGATGCGTGCCAGAACATCCCCCGTGGCGGCCCCCCGTCCGTGGCCGATGTGCAAAGGCCCCGTGGGATTGGCGCTGACAAACTCCACCTGGACCTTCTTGCCCCCTCCCATGTCCTGGCGGCCGTAGGCATCGGGGTCCCGGTAAATGTCTTTCAGGACTCCGTGCCATGCACGAGGCTGAACGAAAATATTGATGAAGCCGGGTCCCGCAATTTCAACTTTCCCGATGATGCCTTCAGGGTCCTTTAGATTGGCGATGATCTGTGCTGCGATCTCACGCGGATTGCGCTTCAGTTGACGTGTCAGGCTCATGGCAACGTTGGTGGCATAGTCGCCATGCTGCGCCGCCTTGGGAATATCCAGCTCGATGTTCGAGCCGGCAGGCGCCGCTCCTTCTGGGCCCTCCAGCAGGGGAGCGACGGCATCGGCAAGCAGTTGGATGATCTGGCTTCGAACAGGGATCATGAATAAGGGTCCTTCCTCATATGGCATAGTCGTGGGTGCACGCTTCAATTCAGGCGCGATGTTACCGATCACGGGGTTTATATATCACCAGTACCAGGGGTGCAAGTTTCTCGTGAGCCACATCCGAACGGCAAATGGCATGCGGCAGTTCCCGCTGCCGGAAAGATGGAGAGCTTCAGCAGGAAAGCCTTGGAGTCTGGTCAGTGCCGGCCGCCATTGATCTCTTTGCAATGCTCTGAAAATATGTTAGGCGATCTCAGCGTCAAACGGTACCAATCACATGGAGGAAAAGAGGGGATGTTCGACGGCTATTATTTTACTGT
>DAIQOB010000086.1:3028-8790 GCA_036788075.1 Syntrophobacteraceae bacterium | reverse complement strand
TGCAGAGATGGGCAATTCCGATGCATTGAAAGTCGGAGACAGCGTGATGGCCATCGGCAATCCCTTCGGACTCAATCAGACGGTGACTTCCGGCATCGTGAGCGCCAAAGGGCGGATCATCGGGGCCGGCCCCTACGATGATTTCATTCAAACCGATGCCTCCATCAACCCCGGCAACTCCGGCGGCCCCCTCATCAACATGAACGGAGAGGTGGTGGGAATCAACACTGCGATCATCCCCAATGGGCAGGGCATCGGGTTTGCTATCCCCATCAATACGGCCAAGCCTCTGATTCCTCAGCTGGTGAAAAACGGCGAGGTGACACGTGGCTACATCGGGGTCAATATCCAGTCGGTAACGCCTGAAATCGCTCAAGCCATGAAGCTTGGCGACCACAGGGGTGCGCTGGTGGCGGATGTCATCCCCGGCGGTCCTGCGGAAAAGGCGGGGATCCATCGAGGCGATCTCATTGTTTCCTACGACGGCAGGGCAGTCCGGGACAGTCATGAGCTCCCGGCAATGGTTGCGGGGACTCCAGTGGGCGAAACGGCCAGGGTCACGGTGCTTCGCGACGGCAGCGAAAAAGAGATGAAGGTGGAAGTAGCCAAACTCCCGTCGGAAAAAACCTCCGAGGATGACTCCCCTCAGAAGCCCCATGAAAAATGGGGACTCATGCTCCGGGATGTGACGCCTCAGGTGGCCGATGAATACGGTTTGAAAGATGCTCAAGGGGTGCTCATCGCAGGCGTGCAACCCGGGAGCCCTGCTGATCGCGCCTCTCTGCGAAAGGGGGATGTTATTCTGGAAGTCAACCGGAAGCCGGTCAAATCGGTGGAGGATGTGAAAACGAGCATCGCTCGTGCGGGGGAAACAAACTCCCTGCTCCTCCTCGTGCGGCGCAATAACGCCACACTCTTCGTCCCTCTCACCAGTTCGTAACAGCCATAAAGGCGCATCCATCCTCTAACTGAGAACAGAATTCCCCCACCCCCTGCTGCGCACACGGGGTGGGGGAATCTGATTGAAGGGGTTTTGGCAAATGGACTTTCACCTTCTCCCTCATCACTCGGTCGAAGGCGGTTCAGGTTCCTCTTCCCCTTCCCGCATCAGCTCCGCCAACCGCCGGACCCGTTCACCTCCCAGCTCCCCCATTTTACTCTTGAGGATCTGGTTGGCCGCATCCTCATAATTTCGGCGTTCCAGCGCTTTGAGTATCCGCTTGGACTGCCCCATCTTCCACCCGAACATAAAAGCCAGGTATACCAGCACGAACTGCCTGGCCTCCGTAAGCTCGTCAAAATAGGCGATGTTATTCCGAGCCACCTGTTCGGCTTTGCGGATGTCCTCTTCGAGCCATTTTTCAGCCTGGGCTTTGGAGGTCCCTTCGATCTTGTAGCGTTCGATGGTTTCCTTGCTGCACCCCGAAGCCTCCAGGTTATGCCCGTAGCCACAGGCCCAATATCCGGCGGGGCTCTGAAAGGCGTGAAGCCTGAGTCCCTCATCCCGCTTCAGTCTCTCTTTCACCTCGTTCATATTCATCATTATGTTCCTGTCCTTTTTCCATTCTCCAGGCCCTGGCCTTCACAAGCCGACGGCGACCGTTTGGCAGGGTCGTGACGGTACGGGTCTGCAATCAAAAAAACCGATGGGCAGACGGTCCAAAAAATCCCGAGCAGTGCAACGGCATGCAATTCATCGCAAATGTCGCAAACAGATCAGCTTACACGACGGATCGCCCAGGTTATTGTTTCGTCAGGGGATGCATTCTTCCATATAATGCTTTAGCCGAAAGTGCTATGGCAGGGATCGTTGCGGCCGACTCGGAACAAAGATAACCCTTATCTGCCGCAATATCCACCAGAAAACCGAACGGGCGCGCAAAAGCGCCAGGGCATGCCCACCTCCCCCGCCTGTAATGGAAAACAACTGGATGCCTCAGAGAAAAGGCTTCAACATGTAGATCAGATCGCTCTCACGCGTGGGATAGGGGCTCATGATGTTCTGCCAGTAAAGCTCCTGCGCAGTCGTACCGTTGAGCATAGCCTGTTTCAGGGTATTGACGAGACCGGATGCGCAGTCCGAAAGGAAGTGGGCTCCGAGAATTCGGTTGTCCGATCCCACTAAAATCTTGTAGGCCGCGTGCTTCAAGCCCACCCTCCTGTAGGTGGGCCACCCCAGCTTTTCCTCGAAGCTCTTCTTATATGGAATACTTTGCTGCTTCAGCGCGTCTTCCGTCATCCCCACCATGCCGTACTGAGGGTAGGTGAAGAGGACGGCGGGCACCGCCGCGTAATCGACCCTGGCTCCTTCGCTCAATCCCAGCTCCGCCAGGATGTTTCGGGCCGCCACGAGCCCCTCATAGTCTGCAACCCGAGCCAGCTGAATCGTGGCAGCACAGTCGCCCACAGCGAAAACACGGGGGTTGGACGTTCGCATGCCCGCATCCACATCGATGCCCCGACGGTTATTGTCAATTCCGCCGGCCTCCAGAGCCAGGTCCTCCAGATTGGGCACCCTTCCCGCGCCATTGACGACGAGGTCCGCCGTCAGGAGCTCCCCTCCAGTCATCTGGACACTCAGTTCGGAAGCATGCTTTTCGATGGCGGTGATCTGAATCCCTGTGCGCACCTGGATTCCCTCATCCCTGGAAGCATCCATCAGCAGGCCCACCATTTCCGCATCGAAGGGGCCGAGCGGTCTCTCACTCACCTCGAGGATTGTGAGCTCCTGCCGCCCCTCACCCAGCCGTGCGGCAAAGTGAGCGAATTCAAAAGAAATAAAGCCACCGCCCACGAAGGCGATCCGCCGGGGCAGCCGTTCAAGGTCGAGGAAATCGTTGCTGGTGCTGAGGTGCTCACTGCCGATCATGGGGAGCGGCATGGGCCGTGAGCCCGTAGCCACAATGAAGAATTTGGCTCCGATCGACTGTCCATCCACATCCAGAGTATCCGGAGAAACGAACCTGCCCTGCCCCTCCAGGAAGGCAATTCCCGCATCCTGGAAGCCCTGGAGGGTCCTGCCGGGAACCCCGGAGGTGAACGCGTTCTTCTCTTTGAGAATCTGAGGCCACGCCGCCTGGGATGACACCGAGATTCCTCTTCCCTCCAGGTGCCGGGAGCGCGCGATGGCTTCCGTCACCTCATAGAACCACTTCTTGGGCTGACAGCCATGGAGGGCGCAAGTCCCCCCCGCCTGCGGGCTCCTCTCCACCACTGCAACCTTCAGCCCTGCCCTCTGGAGCTCATATGCCGCCGTCTGGCCCCCTGTTCCCGACCCGATCACCACTACGTCAAACTGCTTCATCCCCACCTCCTTGGACGATCTAAAGGCATGTTTGCATTTCCTGTTTCATGTACGGTCATTCTATTCTTCGGGATGCTCTGCCGGTTTCGACACAGGCGCGTGAGACTTCTCGAAAACCTTTTCGTCGGCCAGCAGCTCCGGGAGTCCTGCAAGCTCCTGGTCCTCGATCCAGGCACTGACGAGGGTATGGGTCACGGCAAGCAGCACGGGACCGATAAAAAGCCCGATGACTCCAAAGGCGATGAGGCCTCCGATAACGCCGGCGAAGATGAGCACTACCGGCAGGTCGGTCCCCCTCCGGATGAGCATGGGGCGCAGGACGTTCTCCAGGCTTCCCACCACAAGGGTCCACACGAGCATTCCCGTCCCCCACCAGGGATCTCCCTTCCAGTAGAGCCAGATCACCGTCGGAATGAGTACGGGCCAGGGGCCCAGCTGCATCACCGCACACATGAAAATGAGCGCCGTCAGGAGAACCCTGTATTGTATCCCCGCAGCGGCAAGGCCCACTCCCGCCAGGAGGGACTGAACCAGAGCTGTCACGATAATTCCCAGTGCCACGGCACGTACAGACAGGGCGGCAAGACGTATGGCTTTTTCACCGCGCTCCCCGGATAGACTTCTGACAAAGCGACACACCCCTCTCGCCGCCATCTCGCCATGGGAATAGAGTATTGCAGAAATGACGAGCGTCAACATGAAGTGGAGGAGCAAAACCCCAAAGCTCCCGAGTTCCGCCACAAACCACGTGGCCAGCATCCCGGCATAGGGCGCCAGCCGTTCGGCGATTTCCTCCTGGCTGCCGGCCGCGATCTGCTGCCAGACTGTCGTCAGCTTGGCACCGACGAGAGGCAGGTGTTCCAGGACCTGAGGTGGCGGCGGCAGTCTCCAGGTGGCCAGCGACCTTGCCCACTCCACGAGCTGGGCGGAACGATCTAAGATGACCGTGAGGGCATAGGTAAAAGGTATCACAAAGAGCATCAACAATGCCAGGGTCATGACAGCTACGGCAAGTCCGCGTTTGCCGCGGAGTCTGTCCTGCACAGCCACCATGAGCGGCCAGGTGGCGATGACAATCGTCGTAGACCAGACGAGAGCCGGCAGAAAAGGCCGTAAAACCATGAAGCTGGAAGTGATCAGAAATCCAATGAAAAGAACTGCCAGGGTGGTGCGGATGATGTCCTGGAATGCGATCACGGGCGACATGAAAATCCTTCGAAAAATGTCTTTCTCAAGGGTGGGTCATAACATCTTGACCGACGGAGCGCCAAAGAGAGAGCGCAGGGCATCTCTTCTCAGGTCTGCGATCTTTGGAGGGAGCTTTTATGCAGAATCCCGGCGTCAGGGGGTGCCTTCAAGGTACGGAAGAAATATCCTCAGAAGATACCTTAGAAGGCACCCTGACGCTGGCAGATGGCAAAACAGGCGCTCTGCAGGGCGTCAGGCAAGAAAAAGTCAGGCAAATACGAACATTTTGCCGGGTTACAGCGCAAAACAACGCACGGCAACCCGGCTCAGAGGATTCTGAAAGCCCATCCCCCTCATTCAACGGTGACCGATTTGGCCAGGTTGCGGGGTTTATCCACATCGAGTCCCTTCATGGCGGAAACATGGTAGGCCAGGAGTTGCAGGTAAACGACTCCTACGAGTCCCGCGAACAGATCGTCCACCCGGGGAACGTACAGGACGTCATCGGCCACCTGTTCGATGAGGGTATTGCCCTCTACGGTGATTCCGATGACATAAGCCCCTCTGGCCTTGACCTCCTTGATGTTGGAGATGGACTTTTCAAAGAGATTCTGCTGGGTCGCCAGGGCGATGACCGGGGTACCCGGCTCGATGAGGGCGATGGTACCGTGCTTCAATTCCCCCGCCGCAAAGGCTTCCGTGTGCACATAGGAAATTTCCTTCATCTTCAGCGAGCCTTCCAGGGCAATACAATAGTCCATTCCCCGGCCGATGAAGAAACCGTGCTCCACATTCACGAGCTTGTCTGCAATTTGCCGCACCTGCGGCTCGTTTTCGATGACCGCCTCGATCTTCTCGGGAACCTCTTTCAGTTTTTCCAGCAGGGTGCGATAATTCTCGAGATCGAGAACGTTCTTCTTGAAGGCCATGTCGAGGGCGAGCATGAAGAGGCAGGTGATCTGCGTGGTGTACGCCTTGGTGGAGGCAACGGAAATTTCGGGTCCGGCCCAGGTGTAGATGACATGCTCGGCCTCCCGGGCGATGGACGACCCCATGACATTGGTGATGGCCAGGGTCCGGGCGCCGCGCTTTTTGGCTTCTCGGAGGGCCGCGAGGGTGTCGAGGGTTTCCCCCGACTGGCTGACCAGAATGACAAGAGTTTTCCCATCGATAAAGGGCGTGTCATACCGGAATTCCGACGAGATGTCGGTCTCTACCTTGATGCGGGCAATCTTTTCGATGGCCTTGCGCCCCACCATGCCCGCATGAT
>DAIQOB010000086.1:0-2928 GCA_036788075.1 Syntrophobacteraceae bacterium | reverse complement strand
ACCTTGATGCGGGCAATCTTTTCGATGGCCTTGCGCCCCACCATGCCCGCATGATAGGCAGTTCCGCAGGCTACGATGTAGATGGATTCGATCTCCGCCAGGTCTTCCCTCGTCAGTTTGATGTCATCGAACCTCACCATTCCGTTTTCATCCAGCCTCCGGCTGATGGTTTCCTTGATGCCGTGGGGCTGCTCGTAGATCTCCTTGATCATGAAATGCGGGTACCCCCCCTTGGTGGCGGATTCCAGGTCCCAGGTGATCTCCGTCAGCTCTTTGGAGACTCTTTTTCTTTGGAGATCATAGACTTCGATCGTGTCCCGGGTGAGAACCGCGACGTCTCCATCTTCCAGGAGGTACACATTTTTGGTGTATTTGAGCAAGGCGGGAATGTCCGAGGCGATGAAGTTCTCTCCCTCGCCAACCCCGATCACGAGGGGGCTGTCCTTGCGCGCAGCGATCAAAACATCCGGACGATCCTTGTGGATGACTCCCAGGGCGTAAGCCCCTCTCACCCGTTCCAGGGTTTTGTATACCGCCCCCAGAAGATCTCCCCTGTAGTAGAAATCGATGAGATGAGAAACCACTTCCGTGTCGGTCTCGGATTTGAAAACGACGCCGTTGTTCTTGAGCTCATTCTTGATTTCAAGGTAATTTTCGATGATGCCGTTATGGACCACCGCCAGGGAACAGGTTTCATCGCTGTGAGGGTGCGAGTTGGCATCGGAGGGCTCACCGTGGGTTGCCCACCGTGTATGGCCGATGCCCATGCATCCGCACAGGGGCTTCGCCTTCAACTCCTCTTCCAGGAGATGCAGTCTCCCTTTCTTCTTCTCGATGACAATTTCCCGTCCATCGTTGACGGCAACGCCGGCCGAATCGTACCCCCGGTATTCCAACCGGGACAACCCGTCCATGATGACTTCCACCGCCTGTCTCGCACCGATATAACCCACTATTCCGCACATACGCTCATGCTCCTCTAAAACAGCCTCTCCAGAAAGGTCTCTTTTAGAAGAAAGCCAGTCACGGGAATGCCTTTGTTGCTGCAATCGCTTGCAGGGTTTGTACATTCCTCGGGCTGTGACATCCCTCAGGGCATCCGCCGAATCTTTCGATGGCCCTGCGTCCTCGTCGACTCATACCCAGTTCCATATGAGCCCTGGCGCTTGGTCTGCTTTCTTTTGGCTTTCTTCTGAATGCTCCTCATCCAAAATACTTCGACGCCACCTTCAGGGACTCATGCTCCACCTCCTTTTCCACGGGTTTCCGGGCCATTGCACAACCCTGCGCCTCCCCGTCTCTTGGCACACATACGGGACTACACCAAGCAAAAACTATACCCAAAACACAAAAGGCCCCTTAGTCCAGGGGGAAACCGGGAGCTATTTTTGCCTCAGACGCTTGGCCGCTTCTTCATAGCCGGGTTTTCCCAGCAGGGCAAACATGTTCTCCTTGTAGGCTTCCACTCCTGGCTGGTCGAAGGGATTCACCCCCAGGAGGTACCCACTGACGGCACACGCCTTTTCGAAGAAATAATAAAGATATCCCAGGTGATAGGGCGTCGCGGCCGGCATACGGAGCACTAGGTTGGGGACGCCGCCCTCGACGTGCGCCAGGATCGTTCCCTGGGAAGCCTTTTTGTTCACGTCATCGAGGGTTTTACCCGCCAGAAAATTGAGTCCGTCCAGGTCGCCTTCGTCTTCTACCAGCGTGACATCCACTTCAGGAGCATCGATGCTGATCTGGGTTTCAAAGAGCTGCCTGCGACCGTCCTGGATGTACTGTCCCAGGGAATGCAAATCGGTGGTGAAATCCGCCGATGCGGGGAACAACCCTTTGCCATCTTTGCCTTCAGATTCGCCGAACAGCTGTTTCCACCATTCGGCGATGAAGTGCAATTTTGGTTCATAGTTGATCATCAATTCGATGTTTTTGCCTTTTCTGTGCAAAATATTTCTCACAGCCACATATCGGTAACAGTCGTTCTCGGCATAAGGAGCCTTGAAATCTTCCGAGGCGTCCGCAGCCCCCTGCATGAGGGCATCGATATCGATCCCGGCCGCAGCAATGGGCAAAAGACCCACGGCAGTCAGAACGGAATACCTTCCCCCCACATCGTCGGGCACGACAAAGGTCTCGTACCCTTCCTCCGTCGCGAGCTGCTTCAAAGCCCCACGAGCCCGGTCCGTCGTCGCAAAAATCCTTTCCCGTGCGCCGGCCTTTCCGTATTTTTCTTCCAGCTTCTTCTTGAGAATCCTGAAGGCGATGGCGGGTTCCGTGGTGGTTCCCGATTTGGAGATGACGTTGACGGAAAAATCTCTCTCACCGATGATTTCCAGCACGTCCATGCAATACGCGGCAGAAAGATTGATCCCGAGAAAATAGATTTCAGGGCCCTTTCGCACAGCCTTGGGCAAACTGTTGAAGAATGAATGGCTCAAAAACTCAATGGCGGACTTGGCTCCCAGGTAGGAGCCCCCGATGCCCACGACGACGAGCACGTCCGAGTGCGCTTTGATCTTGCCCGCCGCGGCCTTGATGCGCGCGAATTCTTCCCGATCATAAGCCACGGGCAAGTCGAGCCAGCCCAGGAAATCGTTCCCCTGCCCCGACTTCTCTTCAAGAACCCTGGCCGCCTCCATCACCGGGCGTTCCATGAACTGAAGCTCATGAGGATTGATAAAAGAAAGGGCGTGGGAATCGTCGAAAGCAAGTTTTTTCATGGCCATCCTCGGTTCGTGTTTAGCGGATTATTCCTCAGGAGATTGGGTGCTTATTCTTCATCCAGACCGTCGTGAAAATGGAGAAAAGAAAAAACTGATGCATTTTTGCCTGCTCTTCGGACGATGTCAAGGAGCGTTCAACGGCGAATGCAAATTGTTGTTGCATTCCGGCATGGCGTGCACGCGATTTTTTGGTTATGATGGA
>DAIQOB010000085.1:0-8886 GCA_036788075.1 Syntrophobacteraceae bacterium | reverse complement strand
CAGGCCCTCGGAGGAGGATGGTGGGAGAAGTCGGTGAATCCGTCAACGCGTGAACGGGCAGAACGGACAGGTGGGCAGCCGGGCGATGCCAATGCCGGGAGCGATTCAACGCAATCGGTCGATTTCGCCCTGGATGCCAACCTCACCGATTCACCGACTCGGCCAGTTACCGATTCATCCTACTTTCAGGAGCAATGATGACATGAAGAAGCGCTTGGTTGTGACTCTGCTGGGGTTGGTTCTCCTGGTAGCCGCCCTCGCCGGGGTCAAAATGATGCAAATCGGAGCCATGGTCGATCAGGGGAAGAAGCTCGTTCCGCCTCCCGAAACCGTTACCTCTGCCGTTGTGACTTCAGATTTGTGGAAGAGCGAGTTGAGCGCCATCGGCACGCTGACAGCGGTCCAGGGGGTCACCGTGGCTGCAGAGCTTCCCGGAAAGGTCGTGAAGATCCTCTTCGAACCGGGGAGAGCCGTGAAGAAGGGGGATTTACTCGTCAGCCAGGATACTTCCGCAGAAGAGGCTGAGCTGATGGGAGCCGAGGCGCAGGTCAAGGTGGCGAAGGCAGACCTCGATCGTGCAGGGAAAATGATACGGGACAGGATCATCTCTCAGGCCGACTATGACAGGGCCCAGGCTGCCCACGAGGGAGCACTCTCGAAAGCGAGCAGCATCCGCGTCGCCATTGACAAGAAGAATATCCGTGCCCCGTTCAGCGGCCGCCTCGGTATCCGCCAGATCAACCTGGGCCAGATACTTAAGGATGGAGACCCCATTGTCACTCTGCAAACCCTCGATCCGATTTTCGTCGACTTCACCCTTCCTCAGCAACAGATGAGGCAGCTGCGAGCCGATCTACCCGTGAAGGTCATCTGCGACGCCCTGCCCGGCGTGACGGTCGAGGGACGCATCACGGCCATCAACCCGCTGGTGGAGAGCGAAACCCGCAATGTCCAGATCCAGGCGACAGTGTTCAACAAGGAGGAGCGACTCCGCCCCGGCATGTTTGTCAATGTTTCAGTTGGCCTCTCCACGCAGAACAAGGTGATGATCATCCCCGCAACCGCCGTGCTCTATGCGCCCTATGGCGATTCGGTTTTCATCATCGAAAAAGACAAGGAACGCGACGGCGAGGCACTGCGACAGCAGTTCGTTCGCCTGGGAGAGAAGCGCGGCGACTTCGTCGCCGTATCCAGCGGGCTTGCTGAGGGGCAGAAGATCGTGAGCACCGGGGTTTTCAGGCTGCGTAACGGCCAGGCTGTGACAGTAGATAATAGCCTTGCTCCCAACTTCAGGCAGGCGCCCGCACCGGAGAACAACTGAGTCATGAAAATCACCGACCTTTTCATACGCCGTCCGGTGCTCGCCATGGTGGTCAACCTGGTCATCATCATTGCCGGGCTCCAGGCAATCCGCTTCCTCAACGTTCAGCAATACCCCAAAAGCGAGAACGCGGCCATCACCGTCAGCACGGTCTATGTGGGTGCCAGTGCGGAACTGGTGAGCGGTTTCCTCACCACACCCCTCGAGCGTGCCATTGCCGCGGCCGACGGCATCGAGTACATGGAGTCCCAGAGCAGCCTCGGCCTGTCCACGATCAAGGTGCGGCTGAAGCTCAACTACGACTCCACGAAGGGGCTGGCCGAGATCAGCTCCAAGGTGGATCAGGTGCGCCGTGACCTTCCCCCCGAAGCCGAGGTGCCGGTGATCAACATCGAGTCGGCCGACAGCCAGTTTGCCTCGGCCTACCTGAGCTTTTCTTCCGATACGTTGGCGCAAAACGAGATCACCGATTACCTGGTCCGCGTCGTCCAGCCCCGGCTGGCAACTGTTCAAGGGGTGCAGCGGGCCGACATTCTCGGCGCGCGCACCTTCGCCATGCGCGTCTGGCTCGATCCGGATCGGATGGCCGCCCTCAACATCAGCCCGACTCAGGTCCGGCAGGCCCTGGCTGCCAACAACTTTCTGGCTGCCCTCGGCAGGAGCAAGGGGGCCTATATTCAGGTCAACCTGACGGCGGACACGAACCTGAGCACTGTCGAGGATTTCAAGCGCCTGGTGGTGCGCCACCGGGAGGGAACCATCATTCGTTTGGGCGACATTGCAGACGTTGTGCTGGGGGCCGAGGATTATGACACCGAGGTTCGTTTCACCGGCCAGACCGCCGTCTTCATGGGAATCTGGCCCCTGCCCAATGCAAACTCCCTGGACGTCATCAAGGGAGTGCGGGCTGAGATGGCTTCCATCGAGCGGGACCTTCCGACCGGCCTCCAAGCCCGCGTTGCCTATGACGCCACCGATTACATCGCGAGTTCCATCCGCGAAGTCCTCAAGACCCTCGGTGATACCCTGCTGATCGTCGTGGTGGTCATCTTCCTCTTCCTCGGCTCCTTCCGATCGGTCTTGATCCCGGTCGTGGCCATACCGGTTTCACTGGTCGGTGCTGTCTTCCTGATGCAGGCCTTCGGTTTCACGGTGAACATTCTCACCCTTCTGGCCATCGTCCTTTCCGTCGGCCTCGTGGTGGACGACGCCATCGTTGTGGTTGAAAACGTCGAACGGCACCTGGGCGAGGGGAAATCCCCCCTGGATGCGGCGCTGATGGGTGCCCGCGAGCTGGTCGGCCCCGTCATTGCCATGACCATCACTCTTGCCGCCGTCTATCTGCCCATAGGACTGCAGGGGGGGCTGACGGGCTCGCTCTTCCGCGAGTTTGCCTTCACCCTGGCGGGGGCTGTCACCATTTCGGGGGTGGTCGCCCTCACCCTTTCTCCAGTCATGTGCGCGAAGCTCCTCAAGCCGGGCAGCGGGGAGCGCGGGCTTTCCGGCAGGATATCGCGGGACTTCAAGCGGCTGAGGAATGCCTTTGGCCGGCTGCTCGCTTCCACCCTTTCAGCCCGTCCCGCAGTCTACGCCGTCTGGCTGGTCATCAGCCTTGTCACGATCCCCATGTTCATCATGTCTGCCAAGGAACTGGCACCCACGGAGGACCAGGGGGTCATCTTCGGAATTCTGGATTCTGCGGCCAATTCGACCCTTGACCAGACCAGCCACTTTGCCGCCGCCGTCAACGAGGTTTTCCTGAGCATTCCCGAGACGGACTTCACGTTCCAGATCACCTTTCCCAGCTCCGGGTTTGGGGGAATGGTGGCCAAACCCTGGGCTGAGCGCGAGCGCACCATTTTCCAGATCCTGCCGGATGTGCAGCAGAAGCTGCAGCGCATCCCGGGGATCCAGGTCTTTCCGGTCATTCCGCCGGCGCTTCCCGGAGGGGGCGATTTCCCTGTGGAGATCCTCCTGGCCTCGACGGCCAAGACCGAGCAAATCCTCGATTTTGCCAAAGACCTGCAGATGAAGGCCATGCAGAGCGGCATGTTCGTCTTCCCCCCGCTGATCGATGTCAAGATCGATCAGCCCCAGTCCCAATTCCTCATCGACAAGGATAAGGCGGCCGCTTTGGGCCTCAACCTGGGACAGATCGGCGTTGATCTCGGCGGAATGGTGGGAGGCGATTTCGTCAACCGTTTCGACATTTCCGGGCGCAGCTACAAAGTCATCCCGCAGATTCAGCGTATCGACCGTCTCAACCCGGACCAGTTGCAGGATATCTACATCACCGGCCCCGACGAGAGGCTCATCAAGCTCAGCACCATCGCCACCCAGCGGGACACCGTTGTGCCCCGCTCTCTCAACCACTTCCAGCAGCTCAATGCGGTGAAGCTGAGTGGGATCCCGATGCGCCCTCTGGACGAGGCCCTCCGCTTCCTCGAGACCGAGGCAGCGAAAATACTCCCGTCCGGCTACATTGTGGACTATACCGGCGAGTCCCGTCAGCTGAGAAAAGAGGGCAATAAGTTCCTTCCGGCCTTCTCCCTGGCCGTGATCCTTATATTTCTGGTGCTGGCGGCTCAATTCAACAGTTTCCGGGACCCCTTCGTCATCCTGGCCGGTTCGGTTCCCCTGGCCATGTTCGGGGCTCTCATTTTCACTTTCCTGAAGATGCCCGACCCCAACGTGCCCTTCTGGACCAGCGGTTGGACCACGACCCTCAACATCTATTCCCAGGTCGGTCTCGTCACCCTGGTCGGTCTCGTCGCCAAGAACGGCATTCTGATTGTCGAATTCGCCAACACACTGCAGCTGCAGGGCCTTTCCAAATTGGATGCCGTTCATCAGGCGGCCGTGACCAGGCTCAGGCCGGTCCTCATGACCAGCGCCGCCACTATTGCCGGCCACTTCCCTCTGACCCTGGTCACCGGGCCCGGGGCCGCCGCCCGTAACTCCATAGGCCTCGTGCTGGTGGGGGGGATGTTTATCGGGACACTCTTCACCCTGTTCGTCGTTCCCTCCATCTACATGCTGATCGCACGCGATCACCGCAAAGATTCCGGTGGGACGGCGAGTGAGAATAGGTGAGGAAGCGGAGATCATCGTGCTACCCGATGTTATGAGATGTCCCTATGACTGTCATGGAACATCAGGGGGGCATTTGAACCAAAATGGTACAGCGCGTTCGACGCATTATTTTGTTGACGCAGGCATTTCTTCAGTACTACGGACGGTGCATAAACTCCACCCTACCCCAACTGATGGATGCCGATTCATTGCCTCTTGCCTTGGAGCGTGTCCATCATGACCGAACCGGAAATCACCATTTATGGCGCTCCCTCTTGTCCGGCTTGTCGGAACAGCAAGCTGTTTCTGGGGGAGCATCAGATTCCTTACCGATGGGTGAACATCGACGATGATGCCGAGGCCGAGCGCTTCGTCATAGAGAAGAATGGCGGCAGGCGCATCATCCCGACCATCGTCTTTGGGGATGGATCGTTCCTGGTTCAGCCCGCCGTGGCGGAGCTTGCCGCTAAATTGGGTCTGAAAACAGAGGCTTCGCGGTCTCAGTATGATCTGATCGTTGTCGGGGGAGGTCCTACAGGCCTGACGGCGGCGCTCTATACGGCTCGAGAAGGTATCGACACGCTGGTCATCGAGCGGGCGGCCTTCGGCGGTCAGGCAGCTGGAACGGAGCGGCTGGACAACATGCCCGGCTTTCCGGACGGAGTGACGGGAAGCGAGTTCTCTCAGCGGCTGCGTCGCCAGGCAGAGCGCTTCGGCGTCGAGCTCCTGCAGGTTCATGAGGTCACAGGAATCTCACGGCACGCTGATCTGCACACCGTGAAGACCGAAAACGGTAAGCAATACACCGCCCGCTCCATACTCATCGCCACCGGCAGCCACTACAAACGTCTGGGGGTTCCGGGTGAGACGGACTACCTGGGAGCCGGCGTCCACTTTTGCGCCACCTGCGACGGTCCCCTTTACAAGGGGAAGCGCGTCGCCGTCATCGGCGGTGGAAACAGCGCCACCGAGGAGAGCCTGTTTCTGGCCAAATTTGCCGACCACGTGACGATCCTGGTGCGAGGAGAGGAGTTTCGTGCCACACGGTTGATCCAGGATGAAGTTTTTAAGCACCCGAAAATCGAAATTCGTTTTCAGACTCAGGTGAAGGCATTGCTCGGCTCCAATTCCAGGCTGACTCACCTGAAGATCCTGGACGCTCGGACGGGCCGGGAGGAAAATCTGGAGGTCGACGGCGTTTTCGTCTTTATCGGCCTCATTCCCAATACCCGTTTTCTGGAGGGCGGAGGCGTGCTCCTGGATCGTTGGGGCTTCATTCTGACGGGTTACGATCTGCCGGAGCAGGGCCGGCAGATCACAGGGTACAAAATGCGCGCGCCCTATATGCTGGAAACCAGCCTGCCCGGCGTGTTCGCAGCCGGAGATGTCCGCATGGGCAGCACCAAGCAGGTGGTCAGTGCGGCGGGGGAAGGCGCCGCCGCGGCACTGACCATTCGAGAATACCTGAAACGATTGTGAGGATTCGGCGAATGCCCTGGAGTATAACATCGCCTGAGAAAAGCGAGAATAAAGGCAAAATGAATCAAGAAAAAATGGATGTAACCTGCATCGTCGGAAAGACTCCCATGCTGAGGATCGAGGGCATTCACGCAAAGCTCGAGACCTACAGTCCCAGCGGAAGCGTGAAGGACAGGATGGCGTGTTATATGCTGAAGAAGGCCGAGGAGCGTGGCCGGTTGAAGCCTGGTTCCAGGATCCTCGAAGTTACTTCTGGCAATACGGGCATAGCATTCGCCATGCTGGCCGCTGCCAGGGGATACAGGTTCACTGCCGTCATGCCCGAAAATATGAGCGCTGAAAGAAGGAAGATGATGACTGTTTTTGGAGCCCATCTGGTCCTGACACCTGCTGAAGAGGATATGACCGGCGCCTTCAACAGGTACCTGGAGCTCAAGCAGGAATATCCTGATGCATGGCTTCCGGACCAGTTCGCCAACCCCGACAACATCGAAGCGCACGAGTTGGGACTTGGAAATGAAATTGTGGACGCGCTCGGCTCCTCCGTGGACGCTCTTGTGGCAGGAACTGGAACAGGCGGGACCCTTATCGGTGTCGCCAGGGCCTTGAAGAAATCCAATCCTCAGGTAAGAATTATCGCTGTGGAGCCGGCAGAATCGCCGGTCATCGGAGGCGGAAAGGCTGGACCTCATGGCATACAGGGCATCGGTGAAGGGTTCATCCCGAAGATCCTCCAAGACAACATAAAACTGATCGACGAAGTGATGACCGTCAGCACGGACGAAGCCATCGCGGAAGCAAAGCGGCTTTGCTGCAATCACGGGTTATTTGTCGGAATAAGCTCAGGAGCCAATTTTCTTGCTGCAAAACGGGCTGCCGGCAGGTATCGGACCGTGGTCACCGTCCTGCCGGACAGGGGCGAGAGATACCTGAGCTGCGAAGCAATGTGCAAACCGGATTGAGAACGGTCGCAAAGGGACGCGACCAGGGTGGGAACGACCCGTTGAGGCTTTCACGGTTCGTCGCAATCCTTATGGAAAGGCCATTCATGAACAAAGGGCGGAATGATTTGATGGCAATGCAGGAGTTTCAGGAATCAAACGAGCAGCCGGGCGGTCAGCCCTTCAACGCGGTACCCTCGGCTTCGTGTTGACCTCAGCCGGAAAAGGTCCAGGTGGGCCTTCCACGCTCTGACCAGCCTTTCGTTACAGGCTCTCTTATCACCGATGTTGGCGCTGTACCGTGCATCCGTTCATCCCTGACCTGGAAAGATTTTTGGGGAACGCTCAAGGTACGTTGGGGCATCGGGCGCATGCATTATACCGTCGATCCCGGTCTTTATGCCCTGGGTCGACCGGACAGGGGTTCCCCGGTTCTGGTGACCGCCAATTACAAGCTGAGCTTTGACCATTTGAGGAAATCCCTTCCCGGCCGCAGCGCATGGGTCCTGGTGCTCGACACCAAGGGGATAAATGTCTGGTGTGCAGCCGGAAAAGGAACCTTCGGCACGAGCGAGCTGGTCCATCGTATCAAAGACGCGCAGCTGGAGCGAATCGTGGATCACCGAAACATCGTCGTTCCGCAGTTGGGCGCCCCCGGGATTGCCGCCTATGAGGCCAAGAGATTGTCCGGCTTCAGAGTGCACTACGGACCCGTCCAGGCAAAGGACCTGCCGGAATTCCTCGATGCAGGCATGCGGGCAACATCAGAGATGCGTCTCAAGAGCTTCAGCATCGGTGAGCGTGCTGTTCTGATACCCGTCGAGTTGATCGGTGCTCTCAAGCCGGCTCTGTTCATTCTCCCCGTGCTTTTGATCCTGGGCGGGCTCTCGCGGGGACCCAACGGGTTTTGGCTCGACATGCTGCATCATGGCCTGTTCGCAGCGCTTTCTTTCTTGGCGGGTATTGTTGCCGGCACCGTTCTCACCCCGTTGCTGCTTCCGTGGATTCCCGTACGGGCCTTTTCCCTCAAGGTGGCGATTGTCGGCTTCCTTACGGCACTCATATATTTGGGCAGTTTCAGATTCCTGTCCATCCAGCCTCTGGGAAGACAGGAGATGATGGCGGGTCTTCTGCTCATCACAACAGGGTCAGCCTACCTGGGGATGAATTTTACGGGTGCATCCACTTACACCTCCCTCTCGGGGGTCAGGAAGGAGATGCGGTGGGCGCTGCCTCTTGAAGTGGGTGGGGCAACGCTCGCTCTGGTGCTCTGGATCATATCACTGGTGAACGTTTGATGAGGACAGAAAGCATGAATCCATTGAGATACCTCAAGAATGTTTCAACTTTGGAGTTGGATGGGCAGAAATGCATCGGCTGCGGGATGTGTTTCCAGGTTTGCCCCCACGCTGTCCTGGTTATGGCGAATGGCCGGGCCCATATCCGAGATCGAGACGCCTGCATGGAGTGCGGTGCATGCGCCATGAACTGCCCGTCACAGGCCATTTCCGTTCAGGTTGGCGTAGGCTGCGCGGCAGCGGTCATCAATTCCATTCTTGGCCGCACGGATGCATGCTGCTGTGTGATAGACGACGGGAAATCCCATGGATTGTCGGGTAAGTTCGGGCAGGGGACAGGCAGGGGCAGCTGCTGTTGATGCCGTCGAGCGCGTATCTCTACTGGGATCGGTTGAAATTTGGACTTTTGTAGGAGCGGCTTCCATCCGCGACTGTCTTGGAAATCAGCTATCTTTGTCGGGGCTGGAAGCCGCTCCTAAAGGGTCATCAAGAAGTCACGATCTCACCCGTGCAGGATATAAATGTCTGAGCCCTGCGTATCCGGGTTTTCCTTTTCGGTAGGGTGCCTTCCCGCGCAAAACCAATATTTTCCTCGCCGCTGGAAAAACGTGACGTTCAAAACATCCGCCGGTCCAGGGACCGGTACTGCACTGCTTCCAGGAGACGGTGGGGGGCAATGGCACCCTCCCCTGCCAGGTCCGCTATAGTCCGTGCAACTTTGAGAATCCGGTGGTAGGCGCGGGCGCTGAGGCCCAGGCTTCCGATGGCATGTTTC
>DAIQOB010000084.1:6271-8890 GCA_036788075.1 Syntrophobacteraceae bacterium | reverse complement strand
CGGGCACTGTTTTCAATGATTTCCCCTTACGTCAGAAGCCGAATTCCGCCAGCAGGTCGTCTACATCGTCCTGGCTGTGGAGGGCGTCCAGTTTACCCTGGTGAGCCGGTCCGTAGAGTTCGTTCGCCTGCGCTTTCTTGAGATCCTCGATGGAGACTCCGAAAGTCCGGATGAGATTAACCATCTTCAATTGAAGATCGTTCAGGAGGTTGATGATCTTCAGAATGATTTGTCCGGTAAGGTCTTGATAATCCTGAGCGGTCAGGATGGTGACGAGGTCATCACGGGTTTGCGCCGCTGAGGCATTCAATTCATGCAGGAGCTCGCGGCTCTCAAGGAGTCGGTTTTGTGCACTATCCCCGATGGCTTTCAGCCCTGAGAAAAGCTGTTGGAGCTCTTCCAGTTTCGCCTGGTCCATCTGATTTCGCTTTTGCAGGGATTCAACGTGGTCCAGGGTGGTAGTGGCGGCATTCTCCGTGAGATGCAGAATATGCTCCAGCCGATTGCCGGAATCGGGCAGCTTGTCGGTGACCAGGTCCTTCAGGGCAGGGTCCATGGTATTCATGAAGCCTTTGAGGGAATTATGCAGGTCTCTGGCCAGAGTCCCGATTTCCACAAAGAGACCCGCATCACTTTGCTTCTCCTGGAAGGTGAGGAGAATCTCCTGCGCGTCCGAGAGGTTTCCCGAGGAAAGTGCATTCATGAACTCTTTGATCCTCTGGAGGATCCGCTCAATCATGACATCATGGTGCACGAGATGTGAGGCGAACTGTGCATCGGGATCACAAGGCGCCAGCAGCGTTCCCAGGCGCTTCAGAATGGATGGATTGCCGGGAAAATGGAGCTGAAAACTCCCTTCCTCCCCCTGGTGCAGGGATTCTGGGGAAAAGACCACCTTGCCTCCGAGCTTCGAGACGACACTTTCCAGGCCTTGGAGGTCGTCCAATGGAAGGTCACGAACCTCCTCCAGCGTGGTTCCTTCCTTCAAGTCTTGTTGCTGTGTGCCGAGATGTCCGGATTGTTCGGAGGTCCCCTCGTGGATCTGGATGGGCGTCTCTTCTATTCCCCGGGATTCGTTCAAGGTGGCTGAGACCTCTTCCAGGAAGGATGACCCGTTATTGTTGGCTTCCGGGATGGTTTTCAAATGTTCCAAGAGGGTGTCCAACGCCGCATTGAAGGAGCTGACAGAACAGCCGTTACTGCCGTGCTTTATCGATTCCAGGAGGTATTTTTCCAAATGAAGCCCGGCCTCTTCCAACTCCTGCAATCCCAACATGGCCGCCGTAATATGGAATGACTGCAACAATTGTTGGGATTCGGCAATTTGTTCTGAAGATCCTCCGGAACCGACCCACGCGGTTGATTTTTCACGGACGTCCTTCACTGTTTGAATCAGTTCGGCCCAGTCTTCTTTCTCGATGGTTAAGGTCATTTTCCATTATCCTCATAAAGGCTCACGATGCCTTTGACATCCACGATCAATGCTACTTTCCCATCACCCAAAATGGCTCCCCCCGAGATCCCTCCCAGAAGGCGGAGGGTTGAGCCCAAACTCTTGATGACCACTTCCTGACGTCCGATGATTTCGTCGGCCAGCAGGCAGTAGGATCGGTTATCCTCATTGACAACCAGCAGCAAGCCTTCCCATGGGTCGAAATGGCGGGGAGGCACTTCGAAAATTTCATGCAGCCTGATGAGGGGCATGAGCTTTTCCCTCACTCTGATGAGTTCCCCCTTTCCCTGGACCGTGACATAAGCGTCCTTCGATGGGCGCAGGGATTCATTGAGAGCGATGGTGGGCACGACAAACCTTTCTTCGCCGACGCGGACGATCATTCCATCGATGATGGCCATGGTGAGGGGGAGCTTGAGATTGAAATGGGTGCCGCAGCCCCGGGAGCTGGATATCTCGATTTTTCCCCGGAGCCTCTCGACACTTCTTTTCACGACGTCCATCCCCACGCCCCGACCTGAGACTTCGGTGACCTGTTCATTGGTGGAAAAGCCTGGATGAAATATGAGCTCGTAGATTTCCCGTTCCTCCAAAATCTCATGAGTGGAAATGATCCCGTGCTCCACAGCCCTGGCCCGGATCTTCTCGACATTCAGTCCACGGCCGTCATCATGGATGTGGATCAGAATGTTTCCACCCTTCTGCTCGGCTGAGAGGAAGACCGTTCCCTGAGGCTTTTTGCCGGCAATTGTCCTCTCCCCCGGAGTCTCGATGCCGTGGTCCAGAGAATTGCGAATCATGTGGACGAGGGGTTCGTAAATCTCCTCCACCATGTTGCGGTCGATTTCCGTTTCCTCTCCCCGCATTTCCAGGGCCACACTCTTCCCCGATTTTTTCGACAGATCTCGAACCAGGCGAATCATCTTCTGAAAAGTGCTCTTGATGGGAACCATCCGCATGGAAAGGCTGATCCGCTGCAGTTCGGCGGTGATGCGTCCCAGTTGAGCGATATCCTTTTGGAGCTTCTGATCTCTGATGTTTTGAACATCCGGATTCTGAAGCACCATGGATTGGGCAATCACCAGCTCACCCACCATGTCCACAAGATTGTCGAGTTTTTGGGTATCGATGCGAACCGAAGAGACATTCTCCTTGGTGGTCTGTTG
>DAIQOB010000084.1:0-6171 GCA_036788075.1 Syntrophobacteraceae bacterium | reverse complement strand
TGGTTTTTCCAGTTCCCGCAGGAGTGCTTTGAGAATGTCCACAGCGTTCAAGACGATATCGATGATCTGCTCCGTGACGACAATATGCCCGGAGCGGGCGGCGTCCAGCAGGTTTTCGACTTCATGGCTCAAGTGATGAATATCACCCAGGTTCAAAAAACCTGCGACTCCCTTGATGCTGTGGAAAGGTCGGAAGACGGCGTTGATGGCTTCCATGTCCAGGGGATTGGCTTCCAGGGCGAGCATGTTTAGTTCGATGGACGCCAGATGCTCTTTCGCTTCCTCGATAAAATCGCTGAGAAGCTCAGGGTCGTATATTTCGGGCAGTTCAAGGGCGAGCATGGCATCGCCATGGACGGCTTCTGGATCGCTCGTATCCAATTCCTGGAAAATTGCCAGGACTGCCTCTGAAGGGGAACCTTCGAAAGGGGTCGGTGGGAGCAGATTCTTCAACAAATGCTGAACGGCATTCCAATCGGACTCCTGGTCCTCGGATTCCTGGAGGATCAGCCTGTTGATGATTTCCTTGATCCTTCCTATCTGCCCCCGCGAAGGCTCAGGCAGGTCTGATGCTTCTTCTGCAAGCTCCAGGAGGTTGAGGCATTCGCCCATACCCATGAGATCATCGACGCCAGCAATGACTCCGTTGCACAGCAGATCCCTGAGATCATCGAGGGAAAGCACAGCTTCTTCGGATTTCATTATCCTTGCACTCCTGCTCTGTTCCCGGTGCCGCCGTGTCTGGGGTCCGTCCTGAGCCCGAAGCAACCTGACTATCGTGCTTCATGCAGTACTCATGATCGAGCACTTTGGAAACGGGGAGAGAGACGGAAGGTGGGGCTTGCTTCTTCAAACCACCTTGGGGTCAATCTTCAAGCCACGGAAAAAGAGCTGACGAGGAAATCAGTTGGGGGGCAGTATCTTGGCCAGTTTTTCCGCCATGGTGGCTGCCGTAAACGGTTTCACAATATAGTTGCTGACCTTGGCCTTCACCGCTTCCACGATGTTTTCCTTTTGTGCTTCGGCAGTCACCATGAGAAACGGAATGTTCTTCAACCTGTCCGTCGCCCGCACGCTCTTCAGGAGTTCCAGCCCGGTCATCTTGGGCATGTTCCAGTCGGAAACCACGAGATCGACGTCCTGACTGTTCAAAATATCGAGGGCGGATGATCCATTTTCAGCTTCGAGAATATTCTTGAATTCGAGGTCCCGCAGGATATTCCGCACAATGCGTCGCATCGTGGAAAAATCATCTACGACGAGGACCGTCATGTCCTTGTATGCCATCGTCTACTCCTCTTCGATGAGTGAAGGTATGCTTGAAAATAAATCCAAAAGATCGTTTTGAGGTTTCGTCCCAATGAGGCCGTGTCGCCTTCCAGCGGCAGACCCATGTGTGCCTGAAGCGGGTCTCCGCCTCCAATGTCATGCCCCGGATACCAGGGAGGCGAAGATTGCATCGGGGATTGCTTCCAGCGGCGCAATCCGATCCACTGCCCCCTCCTTGATAGCTTCCTTGGGCATGCCGAAAACGACGCAGCTCTTTTCATCCTGAGCGATAGTGTGTGCTCCCGCATGGCGCATCTCGAGCAGGCCCTTGGCTCCATCTCTTCCCATACCTGTCATGATCACTCCCAGGGCGTTTGCTCCCGCGTATTTGGCGACGGAATGGAACAGGACATCCACCGAAGGCCGCTGATGGCACACCAATGGTCCCCCCTTGACTTCCACGTAATAGCGCGCTCCGCTCCGCTTCATCAGCATGTGGTAATTGCCGGGAGCAATGAGGGCTAATCCCGGGACGACGGAATCCCCGTCTTTGGCTTCCCTCACTTCGATATGGCAAAGTCCGTTGAGGCGGTCGGCAAAGGCCGTCGTGAACCGTGGTGGCATGTGCTGCACGACGACAATCCCCGGGCTGTTGGGAGGCATCTGGGTGAGCACTCGCTTGAGGGCTTCGGTTCCACCGGTGGAAGCTCCCATGGCGATCACCTTATTGGTGGTTTCTTTGAGCGCAGCGGAAAAACCAGCCTTGCCTGTCCATTGGGCCTGGGTATTCCGGGCGGACGGCTGATGCGTCAGCCTGGCGCTGGCGGCCGCACGGATCTTTTCCACCAGCTGAATGCTCATGTCTCCTACGCTGTAGGCGCCCCCGGGCTTGGCAAGCACTTCCAGCGCGCCGCCTTCGATGGCTTCCAGGGCCATTTCGCTGTTCTTGGGCGTGAGGGAGCTGACAATGATCGTCGGGATAGGATAGTATTTCATCAACTTTCGCAGGAAGCTCAACCCATCCATGCGGGGCATTTCGATATCCAGGGTGAGGACGTCCGGTCTCAACTTGACGATCTTGTCGCGTGCTATGTATGGATCGGGGGCCGTGCCCACGACCTCGATGTCCTCATGCTTGGAGAGCTCCTGTGTGAAAATCTTGCGCACAATGGCGGAATCATCGACAATCAATACTTTGATGGGTTTCATCTTTTCCTCTGCTTCCCGCTTTGCCATTGATCAAGGAGCATGGTGCCCTGCATAGAGCTTAAAGACCGTCGTCATGCCGGCCCTATACCTGTTGCAAGCCTTTGGGGGGCAAAAGGGACAATCAGTCCTGGCATGGCGCGTTCGAGTGAATGCGAATTTCACCTGCCGGGGCTCCAAAGTATGACACCGAGAGTTGTCGGAGGCCTTCATCTGTCTCCTTTCCGGGGGACAGGAGATGAGGAATTCCCAGTTCCCAGGCCTCTTGGTGCAGCCGTGACAGGTAGCTTCCCCCCACCATGTTGGCGAGCTCCTTCATGGCATCTTCGAGCTCGTCTTCAGCAACTCCGTCTTCTCGCTTGCTCAGAAGATTTGCCGTCAGCATTCGAGCGAAGTCTTTGTGGAATCGAAAAGCGATTTCCTGTTGCCTGACCTTTTCGCGGTACAGGCCGATGCGCGACTCACACCAATCCTTTTCTATTGCCAGGGCATCAGCTGGAAAATCCACCATGACAAAGAACATGGTTTCGAAGACCTCAGAAATCGCATCCTTCATCGCTGAGTGACATTCCTTGTGCATTGGGAGCTCCCATGATCTGAGACAATTGGACGTGGATCGTTTCAGGGCGGAAGGGCTTGCGAATGTAGCTCTTTGCCCCCAGCGCCAGCAACGCATTGAGCCGGTCTTGATTGGCCTCGGTGGTGATGAAGACCACCGGCACATCACGCCATTTTTCTTCCTTTTTCAACGTTTGCAGAAGCTCGAGGCCGTTCATCAACGGCATGTGCAGATCGGACAGCACCAAGTCAATCCAATGATCTTCCAACACTTTCAGTGCAGCAAGGCCGTTTTCGGCTTCCCACCATTCTCCCAGATCGAAGCCGGAGACCAACAGGATCTTCTTGAGGATTTTTCGCATGGAGCCTGAATCATCCACCATGAGAACATTGTAGGCCATTGTTGTCTCTTTCCTTGTCAAGTGCAGTGCCGTGCAGGTTTTGACTCAAGGCATTTCCGTTTCGCCTGAGCCGGAGACCTTCAAAAACATGCGCCCCGAGCTCATTTCGATGCGAACGGTTCGATTCACGGTGCCCCCGACATGCTCCGCCGTCACCAGTACGTTGTTCCTCCAGAAAATATTTCGCAATGCCAGATAGTTGCGTTTCCCTATGTTGAAGACGCCGTTTTCGTCGAGGATCTGGGATCCACCCGCAATCCGCACGACGAGATTACGCTTTGTGGCCCCCAAACGATAACACTGTTTGAAGAGGGTAGGGATGCCGGTGTCTGCGAACATGGCCGGCTTGCTTCTGGCTTTTTCAGGATCCATGGAGGATTCCGGCAGCATGTAGTGCAGGAGGCCTCCCACATTGGCTATGGGATCGTAGAGCATGACCGCTATGCAGGATCCGAGGGAATAAGTGATCAGAATTTCGTCGGGTTGATTGCTGACGCCGAGATCCGCTACTCCAATGACTTTTCGCATATGGCTTCTCACCTCCAGGACGAATCTTCCCGCTGCTTCATTTGCGGTAAACAGCGGGACGGACATAGCTGAGCGGGTGATTCAGCCCTGTCAGGCTTTCGGCATGACCGACAAAGAGGTACCCCCCGGTGTCCAGGTAGGAGGCCATGCGTTGAATCAGAGCTTCCTGTGTCTGTTTGTCGAAATAGATCATGACATTTCGGCAGAAAATGAAGTCGAATGGACCTTTGAAAGGGTATGGATCCTTCAGGTTGAGGCGCCGAAAAGTCGTAAGGTTGCGTATGGGAGAAACGATCTGGAAGTCAGAGCAATCCTTATCCCGGCTGCATGGCTGAAAGTAGCTGCACCGGATGGATTCAGGAATACCGGCAATTTTCGACCGGTTGTAAATCCCTCTTGACGCCACCGCCAGGACGCGTGTGGAAATATCCGTTGCCAAAATCCGTAGGTCCCATTTGGGCAGATCCTCTATTTGCGACGCGATGTACATGGCCAGGCTGTAAGGCTCTTCTCCCGTGGAGCATCCGGCGCTCCAGATGCGAATGCGATTGGTGCGTGACTTGCGCTTGAGCTCGATGAGCTCGGGCAACAATTTTTGTTTGAGGAAGTCGAAGTGCTGAGACTCTCGAAAAAAATAGGTCAGGTTGGTGGAGATGCAGTCCAGGAATTGTGTCAGTTCTCCATCATTATGAGGGGTCGTGAGATAACGATAGTAATCCTCATAGGATGTGACCCTTGTGGCCCTCAACCGTTTGTTCAACCGTGCCTGAAGAAGAGCTTTCTTTCCATCGTGCAGATTGATGCCGCAGTGCTCGTACACCATGTCGCTGAATTTGCGAAAAAGTCCATCCGAGAGTGACAATTCCATCGCTGCTGCCTTTACGCCGTCTGAGACCATTGGAGTCGATGCCTGCAGTTTGAATCTTTCCCTGTCCGCAATGAGGGAGAGCGGAGGGACCTCTTAATTTTCAAGCCTATATTCGGCCAATGGCGGCTGCCCCTTTAACAATTTGATTCTGCCATGATGCTTGCGGGGTCTCGTCCTGGATGTGTCTGCAATCTGAGGATCGGGAAGGTTTTACCGCCTGGGAGAAGGCTCTCGGGGATTGGACTCGGTTTTGGGATAGGGGGGTACTTCGATGATGATGTTTTCGAGCATCCGGCGCGACAGGTTCTTCTGGGACATTTCTTCCATTTCTCTTGCCTGCCGTTCCTGGTCGGTCATAACACTCTTGTAAATGATTCTGTCCTTTTCCTCGGACATTTCTCCCCGAAGTACGGGCGGCTGAAAGCAAATCCCCACCAACATGGCCACTGCCAGCCGCACCATTGCCCGGATGAATGGTACGGCGTGCTGACTGCTGCAGCTCTCTCGATGCCTCACCTTGCCTCCATGCCTATCGATCCTTCTCTTCATACGGCGTAGTCGCCCCGGTTCCATTTGGCAGACTCCACGTAGCAGAGTACGCTCATCTCTTCACCGATAAGCCTGAGGGGATGCTCCTCGGGAAGTCGCGCCACCTCTTCACGAAGATCAGGCAGGGACCGGGACAGGTTGTCCAGAGAAGTCTTGATCGCCTGGGAATCCATTTTGCCCTCGCCCAGGGCATGCTCCAGGCCCTCCAAATGCCCCATGACGGTCTCGAGGACTTCCAGCGCCTGTTGATCTTCTCTTTCAGGCGGCAGAATTGACGGAATGATTCCCATACAATCTATGGGATAGGCGGCGGAGGCTGGCGACTCTATATTCTGAGGTCTCGTTTGGTTCGCCGCTACTTCGCGGTCCAGTAAGGCGGAAAAAGCAGTACTCCCCTCAACTCCTTCCTTTTCCACAGGTCCTTTCGAGTCGGCCAAACCTTCGGTGCCGGGTATATGTTGAATCTTCATTTCAAAGCTCCTGGAGTCATGAAGTATGATTTCTACCCGTCAGTAGAGCAAAGGGTCTGCCAAAAAAACCTTCCGCAGGATCTCTGGCCGTTTTGTTATAAAATACAGAGTGTTGGTCTTTTAAGTTCGGCTTCCGGAGGGTCTGTACTCCCGCTTCGGGCGGAAAAGCTTTCCGGGTCAGGGAAAAAGTTACCCCATGACCTGAGGTGAGGTTACACGCTTTGAAGAATGGATGAGTTGTTGATTTCGACCGCAGGAGGGGGCCAACGGGGGAATCGCACTGCCCCGCAGGGGGAAAACTTTCGCCAACCTGTATCAGGTG
>DAIQOB010000083.1:0-8931 GCA_036788075.1 Syntrophobacteraceae bacterium | reverse complement strand
TGCGCATCCACCAGTCCGGGCAAAACGGTGCAGTTGGAAAAGTCGAGGAAAGGGGTCTCTCCAAAGCCTTCAATATCGCCCGGTCGCACCTCTTTCAACGACAGAATGGATCCGTCGCGTACCGATAAAAGGACCTTTTGTTTGATGGAACATCCTGTTCCGTCAATGAAATGACCAGCCAATAGGTGAAAGGTCTTTTCCATGTAGGCAAATTTCCTGCTGCTGTCTCGAGAGTACTACCCGTCATGCCCCCTGTCTTGCACTGTAAAAACGAAGGTATCAATACATGATCTTTCCGGACCCTTCAACCTGCGAATGGGGAAGCCCGGGAGAACTATCCCCGAGTAGCTGTCGAGAAAATTCGTTTGCCCGTCATTCCGGCAGTCTTCAAGCCCGAATCCAGCCCGGCGAAAAACCTGGATTCCGGCTTGAAGACTGCCGGAATGGCGAAACAAGGTGCATGCTAAGAGTGACGGACTTTTTTTTCAGACAGCTTCTGATCCGGGGATATCCGGTGAATCTGGATCGCCTGCCCGCCTCTCATTTTCCTGTCGTCGTTCTGCACTTGGCCTGAGATGCTGGATCATGAGGGACAATGTTTTTCCGAGTGGCGGTATTCTTGCATTATCAGGAGGTGGAACGGAAGTGTATGAGAAACAGTCAAATAGTTGACCTATCCAGGGAATGCTCCTGGATCGATCCGGGCCTGCAGGCCCAGTGAGCACCTTATGAGAAATGCCCCAGCACGGAGTACCTACAAGCTCATCGAGAATGAACTGGATCATTACGAAGTCCTCCTGGTGGAGAGGAACGCCACGGGGCAGGAGATTGAAAGGGCTTTTCGGCACTTGAGTCGCTTGCTGGAGCCGCAGCTGAAAGCCGGGGTGAAGAGCGCAGAAGAGCATTTCCAGCTCGTCCGCAGGGCTTATGAAGTGTTGAGCCAAGAGGAGTCACGGAGAACCTACGATCTGGAGTCGATGGAAGGGGAGGAGAAGGCCCCGAAGAGCTCCTCCGAGAAAAAAACGGCCTCAACCCTTGCAAACTGGTTTCATGGCGGGATCTGGAGACCTCGGTTGATCGCCGCTGCATTCATGGCAGTAGGTTTCGCTGTCGTTTCCTATTTTGGAGATATGCTCTTCGAACCAGGCAAGGAGTCTTCATCCTTACATGCGGTCGGAACTCACTCTCCAGCCCCGATGCAGGAGGGGACGGCGGCGCCGACCCCTCCTGGAAACGAGAAGCCTCAATCCTTGCTGGCTTCAGCCGAAAAGATCCTCGCCTTCCCATCGCCACAAAAAGAAGAGCTGTATCCTCCGACGCCGAAAACTCCGGACAGGACGGCGACGGAGAGCCCCCAGGTGGCTGCAAAAGGGGATGTTCCTCTTAACCTTCTCGAATCTCAACCCAAAGTCGATAGGGAGCTCCTGCAATCTTCGGTGCCTCAATCGCCGGAAAAGCCTGCCGAAAAACCCCTCCAGCCCTCCACGGGCATGGAAAAAGCAACAGAGAAGGATCAGGGTCTCAAGGACGCTGGAATGAAAAAGGGTCTCACCCAGTCAAAACCTTCCGGAAGTGCACGCATTGCGGAAGCCCGCGGCACAGCTGCAGGCTCTAAAACCTCGGATCCTCCAGCACCGATTTTTCCATCCCCTCCCGGCGCCCCGGCCTCATCGGAGGCCGGCCAGCAGACCAAACCAGCTCTTCCCCCCGAACCCCAAGAAAAAATCGCTGCGTTCCTGGATCGCTACACGCGTGCGTACGAAAGCAAGGATATCGATGCCCTGAAGTCTTTCTTCACTGCGGACGCGGAGGAGAACGGCGAACCATTCCTTCAACAACAGCCGTTCTACCGGGAAAGCTTCAAAAAAGCCAAGAAAATTAGATATGATATTCGAATCACCCAATCGCGGACAACGGATGAAGGGATAGAGGTGTCCGGAAGGTTCTCTCTGGACACAGGTGAATCGAGAAGAGGCAAGACAGGATTTCAAGGCCCCATTCGGTTTTTCCTGACCCGTTATCATGACGACTATCGCGTTCGAAAGCTCGATTATCATACGGAAGCGACTCAAGAGGCGAAGGCAGAGCCTCGCCCGCCTGTCAGTCATGCAGCCAGGGCAGAGTCTTCTCAGGCTACCGGAGAGGATACCACGGCCGAAGCGCAGAACAAAGTCGAGCCCGCCAAAAAAGACGTTCCCAATCTCAGGGAAGTCCAGGCCTTTCTGAATCGCTACACGAGAGTTTACGAACAAAGAAACCTCAAGGCTTTGGAAGGGTTGTTTGAGGGAGATGCTCTGGAGAATGGTGAGTCCTTTGCCGCACTGCGTTCTGTCTACCAAAGCAATTTTCAAAAAGCTGAAAGGTTGAGATACTCCGTCAATGTTCTCAGTTTGACCCCCGCGGCGGGGGAGGGTGCGGACGTCAAAGGGAGATTTGTGCTGGAATCGGTGCAGGAGGACAAGACCCATACGGAATCCGCGGGAGCTCTCCATCTCGTATTGACCCGACACGGAGAGACCTACCGCATCCGATCACTGGATTACCACGTGGAATCTTCCCGGGAATGGACCGATACCGGCAGTTGACGGAGTGTCATATTTCGGCCGACCAGAGCAGCAGTGCACAAGCAGACGGCAGGATCAGGACGGCGGCGAAATGTACACCTTATTCTGTGGATGTGAACTTAGCGTTTTCGAAGCAAATTCCTAAAAATGCCTGGGAGCCGCCATCGTTTGTCCACAAGGGCGGCTTCCAGGTTTCATTCTATGGCGACAGCATCGATGGGTTGCAGATGATTTTCACGGTTGTGACCGCAAGCTGTATACCACCTGCGACCATTCTTTTGTGCCTTGGCGCCGGCTCACGTTCCAGTGCGCTCAATGCGCTACCGCTTGAACGAAACGATGATCCCACCACGTGTCTAGAGGGATTTCGGATGCTCTATTTTTTGCTCTTATCGTAAAGGTAGCCTCCTGCTACCCCTGCAGCGCCACCGATGGCGGCGCCTGTAGCGGCAGATCCCCCTGTAATGGCACCGACAGCCGCTCCTGTCCCCGCTCCAATCGCTCCGCCGCTCAGCATTCGCTGCTGGGTCGAGCTCATGCCCGCGCACGCGGAAAGAAACAATGCGGCTGAAAAGATAGCGGCAATTTTAATGGTTGTTATTCTATTCATAGAATACCTCCCTTCTCGTTTTCGATTCCTTTTCTGTTTATTTTAACCACTCCCCATCAAGACTGTCCACCCATGGTAGTTCTCTCAATCCAATGAAGCAAGCCATATCGTCACTGAGCAACTGAATGTCAGAGCATGCAGTCGGACGGGTGGTGTCGATACCGTTGCTCTGAAAAGTCCTTCCGGAGCGGGCACATTTCATACTCGTTCTGGGCGAAAGCCCATGGGAGGTTGACTTGACCAACTTTCGTCATTCCGGCGAAAGCCGGAATCCAGGACAAGGAAGACTTTCTGGCCCCCGGTTTTCACCGGGGTGACGTCAAGTCAACTACATTGATGGGTCATACTGCACCGGCAGTTGTTTGGATCACCTGAATTGCCTTTTTTTGTAAGGTGTACAGGAATATAATTCTACTGTTTTCGGCGTAGCCTTTCTTACGGATATGGATGGCGCATTCTGCAATCCTGGAGCTTACGGGCGCCCGCTCAAAATCTTTTGCCAAACCTCGGCAAAAATGATATGACCGCTTCCGGTTTAGCGGGGGGAGGGTTTCGTCAGTGATGCTCTCTTGGACAGTATATTTGGAGTCGTTTTTGAAGCGACTTTGGATCTGGTTGCGTAATCCTGGTGTTCAAAGATTTCACATGGCCTCTGAAGAGGTTGGCGTGGGGAATTTTCTGTCTGTCAGGGTTCAGAAGCTGCACCCCCTGCCAACAGAAAATCAGAATGGTCCGAGCGGGGGAGTTGAGCCTTTTGGGGGATACTCCCTTTTTTCATTGGATTCCGGAGGTCCACAAAGGAAAATATGCAGTACTCCATCATGAGAAATTTCCTGGTATGTTTCTTTATGGTTCTATGGGGATGGGGGCAGGTTCATGCTCAAGACCGGGGTATCGTCGTCAAGCAGCGAAGCGTATCCCCTCCTGTGAATTCGGAACAGCGTGTCGCTCTTGTCATCGGGAACGGTGCTTATGAAACCGGTCCCCTGCGAAATCCCATCAATGATGCCCGTGCGATGGGAAAGGCCTTGAGCGATCTCGGCTTCGAAGTCATTGAGCGCGAAAACATCAATCAGAAGGATATGAAGCGCGAAATTCAGGCCTTTGGTCAAAAGATTCTCAAAGGCGGGGTGGGGCTTTTCTATTTCGCCGGGCACGGGATGCAGGTGAACGGCCGCAACTACCTGATTCCCGTTGCCGCCAACATCGAGCACGAAAAACAGGTAGAATACGAGGCCGTGGACGTCGGGTCGGTCCTGACGGAAATGGACTACGCCCGCAACCGGCTGAACATCGTGATTCTGGATGCCTGCCGTGACAATCCCTTCTCCAGGAGCTTCCGTTCCCAGGCGCTGGGTCTGGCCTCGGTGAACGCTCCCACGGGGACGCTCATCGCCTATGCCACGGCTCCCGGTTCCGTGGCCAACGACGGCCCGCAGGAACATGGGGTGTATACTGGAGAGCTCATCAGGGTGATGCAGCAGCCCGGCCTCAAGATCGAAGACGTATTCAAGCAGGTGCGCTCTGCCGTTCGAGAATCCACGGAGGGGAAGCAGGTTCCCTGGGAATCCTCGTCCCTGGAGGGTGATTTTTACTTCAAGATGCCCGCCGAGGGAGCAGCGCCCGTATATACTGCCGAACGCAATGCGCCCCTGCCTCTGCCGCCGGCCCCCCGCAGCGAGACCCCCGTCCGCAGTGCTCTGAAAACCTGGAAGGAGCCGGTCACCGGAATGGAATTTGTCTGGGTGCCCGGTGGCTGCTACCTCATGGGGAGCCCTCAGACGGAAATCGGACGCGAAGCGGATGAAGGCCCGGTTCACGAGGTGTGTGTGGACGGTTTTTGGATGGGCAAGACCGAAGTCACCAACGGAGAATTCAAGAAATTTCAGCCGAAACATGACAGCCGGGATTACCAGGGACATTCCCTGAACGGGGATAAGCAGCCCGCCGTTTTTGTCAGTTGGAAAGACGGGACGGCGTTTGCGCAATGGCTTGCCGAGCAGAATGGGGGGCAGTACAAGTTTCGGCTTCCCACTGAAGCGGAATGGGAATTTGCCTGCAGGGCCGGAACTGACGGCGCCCGTTATTGGGGCAGCGAACCGGGTCGGGCCTGCACCTTTGAAAATGTCGGAGATCAGAGCACCACACGGCAATGGGCCATGGAGAACGCTCATGACTGCGACGACGGTTATGCCGTCGTGGCTCCTGTGGGCAGTTTTCAACCCAATGCGTTCGGATTGTACGACATGCTGGGCAATGTCGCCGAATGGTGCTCCGATGCCTACAATGCCGACGCCTATACGAAACACCAAAGGATGAATCCTGCTCTTACCGGGGACAAGCCCGGTGGGGAGCATGTCATTCGCGGCGGTTTCTGGCACGGAGAACCGGCGAGGACGCGATGTGCCCTTCGTGCGGCCGGTTTGCCCGGCGGTATGAACGACGACCTTGGTTTTCGCCTCGTGCGGGAGCCTTAGAACCTGAACGTCAAAGAAGGTCAATTCCATCAAAGTCTCGACTCCGTTTTTGGCGACACTGCCGAAAACCGAAAGGAGAGGGGTTATGTTTTCATCGGGTTGGCACATGATCTACGCAAAGCGTAGAAGGCCCATGGCTCTGGGGCTGTCGTTTTTTCTGCTGGGGTTGTGTGCCTTGTTCGTGGAATCGGGAAGCTGCGCAGCTGCTAGCCCCGGCAAGGAAGGCGTTGGGTTCCGCTGGGCTTTTGGCGCCCTCCTTGCCAATGGCGATGACCGCAAGCTCGAGCGCATGGGCGAGGAGATGACATTGAAGACGGGGGATCAGTTCAAGATGATGGTCGAGCTTGAATCCAACTGCTTCGTTTATGTCATCTATCACAATGCCAAGGACGGGGTAAAAATGCTCTTTCCCTATGATCTGGACCAGTTCAATACAGATTATCAAATTGCCAAGCGCTACTACATTCCGCAGGGGGATGCGTGGTTCGAGCTGGACCAGCATGTGGGAAGCGAGACGTTTTATGTCTTGGCATCGGCCAAACGCCTGGCCTCCATAGAAGATCTGTTCCGGCAGTATGAGTCTGCCAATGCGGCGCGGAGATCTGAGCTCATCAAGCTGATCCTCGAAGAAATCCAGGAGATCAAGAAAGAGCGCCATGAACTGGTAGCTCCTGCCGAACGGCCTGTGCCCATCGGAGGCGCCATTCGCGGTTTGGAAAAAGTCCAGGGAAACAACCAGCCTGATGTCGCTGCTCTTGCAGAAAGCGTCTCCTGCAGCGGCTCCCTTGCCCGGACCTACACCATTGAGCATCAGTAGCGGACGCAATGCCGGGGTCACGATCATACTGATCGTGGCCTCTTTCTTTTCAGCACATCTCTGTTTCTCCATCCTGCCTTCGGTATTCGAGCCCTGGAATGCACAGGCTACCGACCAGCTCTTCGTACTGCGGTCGTCCATACCTCTCTTTCGACCCCATTACGACAAAACGGTGGTCCATGTGGATCTCAACAATTCGACGATTCTGCGCCTGAACAATTTTTACCTCAATCGATCCCACTACGCGCGCTTGATGGAGAATTTGGCGGCCATGGGAACGGCCGTCCAGGCTTATGATTTTATCTTCGCCGCGCGATCCAACGCTCAGGATGATGAGGCCTTGATACGCGCCACAAAAGAGGCCGGGAATGTATACTTCGGGGTTGCCTTTGGCCTCGTGACGGAAGCTTCGACCCAGGTCCAATCTCTCCTCGATGACCCATCTCTCGAATATCTCCGAGCGACACGATGGCTTGTGCCTTCGGAACCCGCTGCATCAGAGTTCTTTACAGGCTCTCAGCCCCTTCCGACCTTCATCGACCTGGCCCGACACTCCCGGGGATTGGGCTTTATCAGCATCAAGAGCGATGTGGACGGGGTGTTCCGCCGTGTGCCTCTCCTGGTGAAATTTCAGGATGGTTACTACCCCAGCCTTCCTTTCCGTGTAGCCTGTGACTATCTCGGGGTATCTCCGGGAGCAATCCACATCACTCCCGGTCGAGCCATTGTCTTGAAGGACGCCCACAAACCCGGCGCAGGACCCCATGACATCACCATTCCCATCGATGCGCAGGGCAACATGCGCATCAACATCCTCGGCCCCTGGGAAGCGATGGACCACTACAATTTTGCGGATGTCTACCGAGCTTCCCAAGACTCCTACGAAATGGGGCGATGGAAAAAGGAATTGGCTGGAAAGATCGTCGTGGTATCCGACGTCTCTACAGGCTCGACAGACATCGGCCCCGTTCCGGCCGATGTGAACTTCCCCTTGAGTGGCTTGCATGCCAATGTCATCCATACCCTCTTGACGGAATCTTTCCTGAAAGAGTTTTCCCTCACGGAAATGCTGCCCCTGGAGGCCGCCATCGCCTTGCTCCTGCTGACTCTTGCCCTCCGTTTCTCTTCCCTGTCTTATCTCCTCTCGAGTGTGGGCCTGGCGCTGGCCTATGCTGCCGCTGTTGCGTTCGCATTCTTATATGGGAACATGCTGCTGCATTTGGTTCGGCCACTCTTTTTCATAGGGTTCTCGCTCGTCTCCATCACGGCCTATCGTTATTTCAAAGAGGAGCAGGAGAAGCTCGCCCTGCGTAAATCCTTTGAAGCCTACTTCGCTCCCTCGGTGGTGGAAAAGATCATGAACCACCCGGAAATGATATCCAATCGAGGTGAGAAGAAAGAATTGACGATTCTTTTCAGCGACATCAAGAGCTTCACGTCTCATTCCGCCCACCTGTCGCCGGACCAGATACGCAAATCCTTGAACGATTACTTCGAGGCGATGGTAGAAATTGTATTCCAACATGGAGGCACGGTGGACAAGTACATCGGTGATGGACTGATGGTATTTTTCGGAGACCCCGAGCCGCAACCCGACCATGCGTTCCGTTGTGTGCGTGCGGCGATGGAGATGCAGCAAAAGGTCCGGCAGCAGGGGCGGGAATACGAACAGGAGGGAAGCATCCCCATTCAGATACGGATCGGCATCAACACGGGGGAAGTGGTGGTGGGAAATATGGGATCTACCCGGCGCCTTTCCTATACGGTGCTCGGGGCGGCCGTCAATCTCGCTCAGCGCCTGGAATCCAATGCTCCTGTGGGCGGCATCCTCATCTCGCAGCGAACCTATGATTTGGTGAAAGACGATATCGCCGTGGAAAATCCCCGGCAAATCCAGGTGAAGGGAATCGATGTCCCCGTCAGTGTTTACGAGGTGTCACTGCCGGAGCGCCCAGCGGTAAGGTAACGGCCTGCGCAAAAAAAGAGTCCCCCTCTTTCGAGAGGGGGACTCTTTTTTGTTTCTGCCAAAGGTTTTCAAAGGGGGAGGCTTGAAATCCCAAAATCATGAAGTGGGGTTGAGCTCTTTTTCCCTGGGGAACAGCGGCAGATAGCGGTACGACAGGGAGAGGATCAACGTGCAGTAGGCGATCATGGCGATGACTGGAGCCCATTCGTAGACGGTGGGCACATAGACCTCCCATTTGTCGAAAGGCATGACTGGTGCTGCGATGGCCTGGATTGTCATGACGAAGCGATTGATGGTAACTCCGACACAGGCCAGAAGGAAGCTCAAAAATATGACAATATTGCTTTGGCGGGTCCGGGGATAGAGCAGGGCAGCGGCGGGGAGCACTCCACAGGCGATGATCTCCGTAAAGAGCAGCCACATGCCGTAAGGAGCCCTGTAATAATCGCCGAGGCTGAACCCGAATTGCGGGGATTGAAAGAGGGCCCAGTAGACCG
>DAIQOB010000082.1:0-8999 GCA_036788075.1 Syntrophobacteraceae bacterium | reverse complement strand
AACAGAATTCCTTCGTGCGTGCGCATTCGGCTGACGAAAGGATCTTGGAGGGAGGTCCCTGTTCCACGATGAGCCCGTCTTCCATGAAGATGATTTCTGTCGCAAAAGCACTGGAGAAACTGATCTGGTGCGTTGCCATGATCATGGTCATACCGTTGGCCACCAGGTTCTTGATGACCGCAAGGACCTCTCCGATGAGCTCCGGGTCCAGGGCGGAGGTCGGCTCGTCCAGAAGCATCACCTTGGGATCCATGGCGAGGGCTCGAGCGATGGACACACGCTGCTTCTGGCCTCCCGAAAGCTGGGCTGGGTAATGGTCGATGTGCTTTCCCAGTCCCACGCGCTCCAATTCGGCAACAGCCCTTTCCCGTGCGCTCTTCTTGTCCATTCCCTTCACGCGCAGCAGAGCGATCTGCACATTCTGCAGGGCGGACAGATGGTCGAAGAGGTTGAAATCCTGAAAGATCATGCCCACCTGCTGCCGGTAGCCGTAGAGCTCCCGCTTCCGATGCGGGTTGACCTTCCTGCCTTCCAGCCAGACATCTCCCCCATCCGGCATCACGAGAAAATTGATGCACTGCAGAAGCGTGCTTTTTCCGCCTCCCGACGGTCCGATGAGGACCTTCAATTCCCCCTTGGAAATGGAAAGGGAGATGCCTTTCAAAATTTCCCTGGCGCGGTATGCTTTTTTGATATTTTCAATTCTCAGAATGGGGTCGTTTTCCATGGATTCCTTTTCAAGCCCTTCATCGCGAATAGCCCCGGATCCTCACCTTGTTCTCCAGAAGCCGAAGCCCACGAGTCCCCACGTAGGTAAGGATCAGGTAAATCGTACCCGCTGCCAGGTAAAGGGGGAGATGCTGGTAAGTCCGGGTAGCCACGAAATGCGTGCGGGCCATGATTTCTGCTACACCCAAAGCGTAGGCGACCGCAGAATCCTTCAAGACGATGGAATATTCGTTGGACCAGGCCGGAATGGACAGGCGCAGGGCCTGGGGCAGGATGATGAACCAGACAGCTTTGGCATCGCTCATCCCCAAAGCGCGCGCGGCTTTCAGCTGCCCTGCCGGCAGGGAAGCGATCGCACCGCGAAAGATCTGAGACTGGTAGGCCGCGCTGATGAGCCCCAGCACCGCAACGGACACTGTAAAAGCCGAAAGGTTTATGTCCAGAAGGGAACAGAATCCGAAATAGAAGAGGAACAGGAGCACCAGGAGGGGGACGCCCCGGAAAAACCACACATAAATGCGGGCAGCGACCCGGACCGGAGGAGAGCCGTACACCTGCCCCAGAGCCAGGGGAATGCCCATGGCGAGGCCGAAGCCCATGGCGCCCAGCACGATGCCTATCGTGACGAAGGACCCTTGCAGGATATAAGGCAGGGCATGGAATACAGCGATCAATCCTTCAGGCATCATGCAGTGGAATTCCCTCGCATTGCGACATGGAAACCGGGTCCTCCCGAAAGTCAAAAAAACCGGCAAGATTCAGGGAGTACCCTTCATTCTTGCCGGGACCGGTTCTTTAGAGTGACTGCCCCAGTGACAATCCACTCACGGGCGAGACAATTACTTCTTCAAACCGTATTTGACCTGGAGCTTTTCCCATTCAGGGGATGCCATGATCTTCTTCAGGCCTTCGTTGAGCTTGTTCAAGAGCTCCGTGTCTTCCTTGCGCACGGCGTAACCAAAATCCTCTTCAGCCATGCCAAAACCGCCGATGATCTTTACCGCCTTCTTGCTGACGGCATCCTTGGCGGGAGCGTCATCCATGGCTGCAGCAACGATACGGCCGTTGATCACGTCCTCGACGGCAAGCGGGGCGGAATCATAGTAGACCAGCTCGAACTTTTTTCCTTCTTTCTTAATGAGATTGTCCTCGATCCACTTGGCTTCCGTCGTCCCTCGCTGCACACCGATCTTCTTGCCCTCACCCAGAGCGGTTTCGGGAGTCAAATCCGAATCGGCCTTGGCGACCAGCACCTGAGCAATCTTCCAGTAGGGCAGCGTGAAATTGACTTCCTGCCTGCGGGCGTCCGTGATGCTCATGCCGGAAGCGATCATATCGATCTTCTTGGCCTTGAGACTCGGAATGATGCCGTCCCAGTCCATGGGCATATGTTTGACTTTGAATCCCATTTCGTTGGCGATCCAGTCCATGACGGCCACATCGAATCCGTCGGGCTTGCCGGTCTTGTCCACAAAGGCAAAGGGAGGAAAATTGGCATCGATCCCGTTGATGAGCACTTTGTCCTCGGCCAGGCATGAGCCCGTAGGAATCACTATCATGAACGCAAAAATCAGGGCGGCACCTGCCAAAATCTTCTTTACCGTCATCGACCTCTCCTTTTTTATAACGGTTACACAAATCTATACAGCCAATACTCGTTGAATCTTTGCCGGATTTTAAAACGCGAGAAAAATAACAAATGGTTACAAAGGGATCAAGAAGAATCACTGCCTCCGACTATGCGCCGCGAAATGCCGTACATTTAACCTCGACGTGGGCACCCCTCGGCAGCCCTTTGACCTCCACGACCGCCCGGGCGGGCTTGTGCTCTAAAAAGACTTCGGCGTAGATGCTGTTGAAAACGGAGAACTGAGCCATGTCCGTGATGAAAACGTCCACGGCCACGACATCCGTCAAGGCAAAGCCTGCAGCTTCGACGATGCTTCTTAAATTTTCGAGCGCCTGGCGGGCCTGCTCGCTGAACCCCTCTCCGACCATTTCCCCTGTCGCTGGCTTCAAGCCGAGCTGCCCGCTGACGAAAAGCCATCCTCCTGCCACGATACCCTGCGAATAGGGTCCAATGGCCGCCGGAGCTCGATCTGTCTGTATGACCTTCGCACTCATTGCCGTCAATCCCCTCCTCATTTAGATAGAAACGACTGTCCACCACATTATGGCTCGGACGAGCTCAGGCGCTTCAGTGCCTGAGCTCGTCCGAGCCCTTTCCTTATCAGGAGCCCGCTTCAAAGTTCTGGATGAACTGCCCGATCTGCACTCCCAGGTAAACGCACTCTATTCCATCCAGACAATCATCGGCGTCCTTTTTCTCCAAGTGAGTCGTCAATACATGAGGGCCCTTGGATAGCTTCACCACCCAGGCATTCTTATGGTCATCATAATCCAGGGCGAGATCCAGGTTGTGTTTGTCAATTTCCCTGTACATCTCTCTCAATTTGCCTTCCAATGTCTTTTTATCCGCGCTCATGGGGACCTCCTTCTTCTGACGTTTTAGACGATCTTCGGCTGAAAACCATAGATGTCTACCACTAGGAAACCGTTCTTACGTTTATCAACTTACAATAAGCAGTCTGCAGTCGAATGCCAGAGGAAAACTTGTCCGTTCGATCTTTCCCCACCGGAAGAGCTGAAATCTTTATTGCCATGAATTCACATAAAAACTATTATGCCCTCGTTCCATCCGACTTTCACGCTTCTGGCAGGGAATAGACACTCGCCCTGACTCTCCATTCCTATCGCTACCGCCCTCAGACAGGAATGACGAGCCGGATACGCCCGGGAGCAGGTCAATCTTGTTGATTTAACGCTCTATCGTCATTCCGGCGAAAGCCGGAATCCAGGAAAATACGCTCTTTTTGGATCCCGGTTTTACCGGGGTGACGTTAGGTCAACAACATTGAGGGAGGAGGTCTGGGGGGTTACCTGGAACAACTGCTGCCTGTCGATGCCTTTTCATGCCAAAGTCGTCAGCCACTGGGAAGAAGCGGACTTGAATCTTCAGACCCCTTATAAAATCCTCATGTATTCCCATGATACCTACGGTCTGGGTCATATCCGCAGGTGTCTGGCCATGGCGCGCAGTCTCAGCAAGACTCCGGCCAACATCCTCCTGCTGACGGGTTCCCCCCTGGCGGGGCGGTTCAAAATCCCCCGACGCATCGATTTTGTCCGCATCCCCGGCATGATCAAGGTGACTCACGAGCAGTATCTCCCCCTCTCCATGAAATTGGAAGCGGCGGAAGTGCTGGAAATCCGAAAAAGCATCATCCTGGCGACGGCCAAAGCCTTCCAACCGGATTTTTTCATTGTGGACAAGGCTCCCCTTGGGTTGAAACGGGAAGTGGTGGACACACTGCTCTGGCTGAAAAGTGAATTCCCCTGCTGCCAGTCCATCCTGGGGCTCAGGGATATCATGGACAGCGCGGAGTCCACCATCGACGACTGGAGCAGCAAGGACATCTATGAAGCCATGGACCAGCTTTACCATGAAATCTGGGTGTACGGCTGCCGGGACTTCTACGATCCCATCCTAGAATACGCCATTCCGCCTCATGTGGCCCAAAAGATCCACTTCACGGGATACATCCCAAGACAGGTTCCATCCCCCGAGGATATCCAGGCCACCCGCAAGTCACTGGGAATCACCGCAGAAGATAAGCTCATCGTCGTCACCACGGGGGGCGGCGCCGACGGTCAACCGGTGGTCAACACGTTCCTCAAGGCTTTCGATGCCTCCCTGGGAGGAGTTCCCAAGCACACCCGGGTCGTTATTGTCACAGGCCCATTCATCTCCCCCCGGGATTACCAGGAAGTCGTCAAGCAGTGTGAGTCTCTGCGCTTCATAACCCTCAAGTTTTACCGTTCCATGGAACGGCTCATCGGGGCCGCTGCCGTCGTGGTGAGCATGGGCGGGTACAATACCGTCTGTGAAATAGCGAGTCAGAAAAAACCGTTTCTCATTGTCCCCCGAACCGTGCCGCGGGAAGAGCAGCTCATTCGGGCCCAGGTTCTTTGTTCCAGGGGGTTCTGCGATTACCTGCATCCCCGCGAATTGACACCTGCCACGCTGCGGGAGAAAGTCCTGACTCTTCTCCACAATGGCTCGTCCTGCCGCCGGAAGATGGGGCAGTTTCCTTTCACAGCGCTGGAGGTCATCCGCAAGCGCATCCTCGACCACAAACGCTGTGAGCAGAAATGCAATTGAATTCCAACCACCTGGGTATGATCCTCAAGGGCTATCCCCGCATTTCCGAAACCTTTATCAGCAGAGAAATTTTGCTTCTGGAATCTCTCGGCATCCCCATCCGCATCTTTTCCCTGAGGCAGCCGCGGGAGGACTTCAGCCACGAGCACGTGAAGGAAATCCAGGCCTCCGTCAGCTATATGCCCGAGTACGTCCTTCCCCACTGGAGAAGGCTCCTAGAAAGCAATCGCCTGCTTTGGAAGCGTCTTGGGAGTCATTACATGCAATGCCTCTCCCGGGCGATCCTGAGGGCCTGCGAAAGGAAAAAGACTGCCACCGTGCGCCATTTCCTCCAGGCCGGGCATCTGGCGGCGACTGAGCTCCTGGGCTCTCCCGTGAAGCATCTGCACGCCCATTTCTGCCATACTCCGACGTCCGTGGCCTATTTCGCCTCCGAACTCACCGGCCTGCCCTTCAGCTTCACCGCCCACGCCAAGGACATCTACACTTCCGAGCCCGAACAGCTCGCCCGACAAATCCACCGGGCAGAATTCGTTGTCACCTGCACGGAATACAATGCCCGCTACCTTCGGAGACTGCTGAACGGCAAGGCGGATGCCCCTCCCATCTACACCGTTTACCACGGCATTGAACTCGAATTCTTCCAGTTTGCTCCCCATCCCGCCCCGTTCCCTCCCTACCGGATACTCTCCATCGGCCGACTGGTGGCCAAGAAGGGTTACGACGATCTGCTGAAGGCCCTGAGTCTCCTGGCAAGGAGCGACTTCGATTTTCGCTTCACCCACATTGGAAGCGGAGAAGATGGAGCGCAGATCAAGGCCCTTGCCCATGAGCTGGGTCTGAGCTCCAAAGTGGAGTTTCTCGGCACCCTCCCTCATGAAGAAGTCCTCGCCCATTACCGCAGCGCCCATGTCTTCGCACTGGCCTGCAAAGTGGCCGAAAACGGAGACCGGGACGGCATCCCCAACGTGCTGGCAGAGGCCATGGCCGTGGGCCTTCCCGTCGTCACCACGGAAATCTCTGCCATCCCTGAACTGGTGGAAGACGGAATCACCGGGCGACTTGTGCCTCCCGGCAAGCCCGCCGCCATGGCTGAAGCCATCCGGGAGGTTCTCCTCCAGCCGGAGGAGCCCCTTCGACGTGCCGGGCAGGCGCGAAAGCGGGTGGAAGCGCACTTCGACAACCGGCAGTGCGTGAAACAGCTGCATGCCCTTTTCCAAAAAGCCCTCGCGGGACCATGAGGATCGCGTTCTACTGCCCCAACAAGCCCCTGCTTCATCCGCACCCCTCTGGAGACCTCGTCATCGCCCGAGGAATCGCCGAGGAATTGAACCGAGCCGGCCATACCTGCCGGGAAATGGCGACCTTTCGTTCGCGCTGGTTCTGGAAATCCCCGCGTGGGTGGAGGAACGCGCTGGAAGGACTCAGGGCAACCTGGAATACAACACGGGCCTTTCACCCCGACGTGTGGCTCACCTATCACACGTACTACAAGTCCCCCGACATCCTGGGCCCCCTCATCTGCACCATGCAGAACATTCCATACGTTCTCTTTCAGCCCATGTACGCCACCAAATGGCGCAAACGGTCTGAAACCCGCCCCGGTTTCGCCCTCAACCGCTTCGCCCTCATGACGTGCCGCCACGCCTTCACCAACAACCAGAACGACTTGGAAGCCCTGCGAAGGGTTCTCCCCGACGAGAAACTCACCTATCTGCCACCCGGGATCTTCCCCGAAGACTTTCAGAAGAACGAAGCCGCGGGCAGAGCATTACGCGCCCTCTACGGAATAGCCCCCGACACCCCGCTGCTCCTCTCCGTGGCCCGCTTCAGGCCGGGGGTAAAATTCGAGAGTCTCGTCTACCTCTTCAATGCTTTGGCTCTCGTGCGAAAAATGGGGCAGGACTTCGTCTGCCTGGTGGCGGGAGATGGAGCGATGGAATCCGAACTGCGAATGCTGGCGGAATCAGTCCTGCCCCGCCAGGTGATCTTTACGGGGCGGGTCGACCGCGGGAAGCTTCACGAATTTTATTCCGCGGCGGATCTTTTTGTCTTCCCGGGGATCGGTGAATCCCTGGGCATGGTTTTCCTGGAAGCTCAGGCCTGCGGGCTGCCCGTCGTCGCACTGAAGACGGGAGGAATTCCCCAGGTGGTGCAGGCCGGCCTCACGGGCCTCCTGGTTCCCCAAGATGGAGGAGAAGCCATGGCTCGAGCGATCCATTCCCTGCAATGCGACCCCAGGAGGCGTGCAGCGCTGGCTGCCGCAGGCCCCGCCTTCATCCGGGATGAAAGAAACCTGCATCGAAACTACCTGGAGCTCGCCCGCAGGCTGGAGCGCATTGCTTTTGGCGGCTGAGAGGCTGTCTAAAAATCCATCTGCTCTGGAGTCAAACCTGCTTCGATTCCCCCCTTGAGGGGGGCAGGGGTGTGTTTTGTTTGGGTTTGCCAAATCTTTACCCCCCCCTGGCGCCCTCAAGGGGGGAATTTCTACACAGCCGCTGAGGCAACCCGGATCCCAATTCAGGTCCGTCTCTGCGGCGCGGAAGATGTCGTTTGATTTTAGTGTATGAATATTATACTATTTTTATGTCTAATATCGGGACAATCACCTTTGGTAAGCTCAGTTTTGATAGAGAGGAGTGAGTTAAGATGGCTGAAAAGCGAGAGGTATGCACTTGCACAAATTGTGGCAACGAAGCCGAAATGGTCGTCACCTGCCAGTTGATCGACGTCGAGGAAGAGGGCAAGATCAAAAAGAAGCAAAAAGAGACCCACAAATGCACCGTTTGCGGCAACGAAGCGGACATGATCATTGATTTCGATCAATAGGGCGATCCTGAATGTCTTGAGGCACAACGCGGCAGCGTTTCCTCCGAAGCGGTGGGAGAGGCTTCCCGGATCACTCCATCGCTTTCGTAGGTACTGAGTGTTGTACTGCAAATGGTGAAAATGTTGACTTGTGTAGGAGCGGCTTCCAGCCGCGATTCTATTGGGAGCCGACTATTTCTATCGCGGCTGGAAGTCGCTCCTACCGGATCATCAGTAAGTCAGGATCCCATCCGTTTGGGGTATACAGAGAAGTGCTCCACCCCCCTGGATGAAAACCCCGTTGCAGCAGGGCCCGGATGTAAGCCTCATGCACCCGGACGCATTATTTCCACCGTGTTGGAGACGACGGACCCCGGCATGGTCGGAAAGGGACTCCTGCAGAATTCCACCTTGATGCGGTATCGCCCCGGGCGCAGCTGCGCCGGCACCGTGAGGTTCATGAAGCGGGCAGCCCTGCGGTCGTCAACCATGGAGCAATCGGCCTCGGCGGCGGTCTCCAGCCGGGCTTCCGCCATGGCTTTGTCGTCGCCCGAATCCGCCAGAAAAGTCACGGTGGGCTTGACCCCGAACCCAAAATCACTCACCGCAGAAAAAGAAAGGCGCAGCGGGTCGCCGATCCTGTAACGGTCGTAATCCGTGGTCAGGTAAATGCGGCGGTTCTGCTCGCTTTCGGTGGTTCTCACTTTTGAGGTCGCCGCTTCCCAGAACCTCGGCTTTCCGGAATCCAGGTGAATGGACTTGCCTCCGTAATGCCCCACACCACAGCAATCCCGGCTTCGAATGAGCTCCCACAACTCCTTCCCGTCCACCCCGTCCAGGTAAAAATCCAGGGCCATCCCGTCCAGATGCTGGCTGGTCCTGGCTGCATTGGCGCCCTTGTCTCTCAGTTTGTTGTTGTATTCGGGGCTGCGGTAGCCGGAAATCATATGGATCGTCTTTCCAGGCCCGGCAATGTCGGTAAAATAGTCCAGCATGAACAGGAGGCGGGGCGAAATGTGCTCCCCTTTTTCAGAGGTTGGAAAACCGAACACCTCATCGATTTTTCTCAGCCCAGCTTCATTGAGAGACCCATCGGCGTTGAGGATGCTCACTTCCGCGTAACTCCCGTTGTGCATGTTCTCAATAGCGAGTCGCCCATCCCCCATCATGAAGAAACGGTCGGCCGCCGCTTCCAACGGCATCGCGCCCCACGAGAGGCAAAGACCCAAAACGATCAGCA
>DAIQOB010000081.1:0-9003 GCA_036788075.1 Syntrophobacteraceae bacterium | reverse complement strand
CTATTGAGTAAGTATAGCAGGTCATGGGCTCAACACTTTACCGCTACCTTCTGAAGGAACAGCTTTTCCCCCTGAGCATCTGCCTACTGGGTCTGAGCTTCGTTCTCGTAACCGGGCGGCTGCTGCAGCTCACCCGCTACCTCTTCACCTCATCTGTAACCGCGTTGGATTTGGTCGAGCTCATGGCACTGGCCATGCCCAAGCTTCTGACCTACACCCTTCCCATGGCCACCCTCATGGGGGTGCTGCTGGCATTCGTGAGGCTGAACAGTGACAATGAGCTCATTGCTCTTCGCACTGCGGGAATCAGCTTCAATCAATTTTTTCCCACTGTCCTGATCATTCTTCTGCTCACCACCTCGCTGTCCCTCTTCAACTCATTTTCCATCGTGCCCGCTTCAAACAAATCCTTTGAGATTAAGCTCAAATCCCTGGGCCGGGCCAGCCTCCCTCTGCTCTTGCGGGAAGGGGTCTTCATCGATGCCATCCCTGATCTTGTTTTCTTTTTCCGCAGTGTCGATTCTTCCAATTTGACGATTGAGGGAATCCTGGTACAAGACGAAAGAGAGCCCAAGGTCCGTATGACCATCGTCGCCGAGCACGCTCGCATCATTTATCAGAAAAATTCCAACCAGATCGCTTTCAAAATCTCCAACGGCATCATCACCCGCGTTCCCGACAACCTGCAGGACGCTCAAGCCGTTTCCTTCCGCACCTATGACCTCGCGCTGTCCCTGGATGAGCTCTTCGCATCATCCGCTGGAGATTCCAAGGACAGGACACAAATGACTTTTGGTGAAATCCTCCAAAAAATCCAGCAAACGGGTTCAGAACAAGAGGTGCGGTATGTGATGGAGCTGCATCAGCGCATCGCGCTTCCCCTGGGATGCTTCATGCTGGGGTTGGTGGCCCCTCCCCTGGGCGCCCTGTTCCGGCAGAAAGGTCGCATGACGGGAGTGACCCTGGGAATCGGAATCTTCCTGGCGTATTATGTAGTCCTTTCAGCGGGCACCGGGATGAGCAAAAACGGAATTCTTCCGCCATCCGTTGCCGTCTGGATGCCCAACATTCTCGTATTGTGCGTCGCTTCCTATCTCTGGAGGAAGCTGCAACACGAATCCCCGTTCCCCTTGGCGGCCTGGGCGACCTCTGCCTGGAACCGACTGTCGCTCACCACTTGGAAATCCCTCCGTTCGCGGGGAGCGAGCAGAGAGCGCAAGTCCTGACATGAAGATCATCTCCCGCTACATCGTCCGCCATTTTCTACCCATTTTCAGTCTCGCTCTCGTTACGTTTCTAGCGCTTTATCTCATCATCGATTTTTTCGAGAAAATCGACAACATGATGGGAAAAAACGTCTCCGCTTCTCATATCGCAGCTTATTTTCTCTACAAAATTCCTTCCATTGTCACTCAAGGCATCCCCATGGCCTCCCTCCTGGCGACGTTGATTGCCCTGGGGATTCTGAAGCGCAACCGGGAGCTCACTGCCCTCGAAGCAGCCGGAATCAATCCGACAAAATATATTGCCCCGATTGTGGCGTGTGCGCTTTTTCTCTCTTTCATCCACTTCGGATTGAGCGAGACCGTCACCCGGTCCATGAATCAAAAATCCCAAAAGATCTGGCAGCAGGAAGTACGTCAAAACAAGGCATCCATGTCCTACATACAGGAGAATGTGTGGTACCGTGGCAAGGGCGTGATTTACCAGATTCACCTCTACGACCGCAAACAGAAGACCATGGAAAAAGTCACTCTCTTCTACCTGGACTCGCAGTTTCGTCTCACCGAGAGGTTGGATGCCATGCGGTTTCGGTGGGAAAACCAGCGCTGGATGGCCGAAGACGGCCTCCTGCTCCGTTTTGAGGGGGAGGAGACCGTGCAGGAACAGTTTCAGCAGCGGGCACTGGACCTGAAAGAAACCCCTCAGGATTTTGAAGGGCTCGAGACCATGCCCGAGGAGCTCAACTGGGGAGACTTGTACAAATATTCGAAGCGAATTCGGTTGGAAGGCTACAATTCGACCCCTTATGAAGTCGAGCTCCACATGCGACTGGCTTTCCCCCTGACGACCCTCATCCTGGCCCTGTTAGGAATCACCATCGCCATGCGCCAGGGGATGCATGCCGGCATTACCCTCAGTGTGGGGATAGCCCTGATCGTAGCATTTCTTTATCTCACCGTACTGCAACTCGGCAGCGGACTGGCCACAGCATCCATCCTGCCCCCTGCACTGGGCGTTTGGGCTTCGAATGTCATCTTTACATGCCTTACAGTCTACCTGTGGATGACGAAGCACTGATGAAGGAGATGCGCTCCCCTAGAGCGCATCTCCTTCATCAGTGTGTCCGCAGGACTCCACACACCACGATTCTTTCAGATGGCTATGTGGGAAGCCGTGTTTCAAGGGCCATGGCGATTTTCTTTTTCAGCTCGGTCAGATCGAAGCTTTTCACCACATAGAAATCGGCAGCGATGGACTTGGTGTCTTCTTTGAAAGTGTCATAGGCCGTGGACAGAATCACCGGCAGGTCGTAGAAGTGGTTGCGCAGGTCCTGCAGAATATCGAGGCCGTTGTAATCGACCATTTTGATATCCAGGATTACGAGGTCCGGCTTCTCGTCCTCAATGCGCTCCATCAATTTATATCCGTTTTCGGCCGTGATAACTTCGTACCCGGCTTCCTTCAATTCTTCCGAGTAAAGCAGCCGAATATGCTCTTCATCATCGACAACCAGAATCTTAGGCATTCCTTAACCTCCCCGCAGGTCTCATCAATCCCAGGTTTTCACGATATAGGGTTTGTTCTCTTCAAAAATCATGCATTCGTTCTCGATGTATTCCTCAGCCTGCTGCAGAGACATCCGCTCCGTCTTCTTGACGAAGGAGAGTACCTTTCCCAGGTACAATGGCAACAGTGAATCCAGAACTCTTTCCTTCTCTGACACCTCCGCACGATGATAAGCCACGGCAGCGTCGAACAAAATACGGGCCCATGTCTGTGTAGGAAAAGAAAAATGCTGCAGTCCGAGGCTTCTGATTTCCTGCAGCTTGGGGCAAACCGTCTGGTCATAAACGTGCTGCCACTGATCGCTGTATTTGTCGAACCCCTGCAAAAATTTCTCGTGGAGCTTCTCCATATTGACCTCCACGGGCAGGGGAGTCTCCACGTCATGGGCGTCCGTTCCATACAATGCGGTGGGCTTGCTCCATTTTACCTGCTTCCAAAAGTCCGCATAGACATCCATCATATCGAAGATGGTGCCGACAATCTGACGAAAAAGAACCGACATGTGGGCATAAGGGTCTTTCAGTCGATGCACCTTCGGGGAGCCGATAATGGACTGGCAAATGGGCAATCGCGAGTGCAGTGCGATGGTCGTCATCCATATGTCAATGCCAAATTGCTGCACGGATTCGGTCCAGACGGGAAAATTCAGGAAGGCATCGACCAGCTTCCCGCTGAAGCCGAAATCTCCCACATCGGGTTGGCGAACCCTCCGCCCGTAAAGGCATCGTATGAGGGGATAGATGATGGAGCTGGTCAGAGTCAGTTCATATTTATGACGCACATACAGGGGGCATACATAGCCCGCTCCCTTCAGCAGAGGCTCCCCGAGATTCTTGATCCAATATGGGGCCAGGTTCTTGATATCCGCCTCAATGACAACGGTGGCCTGCGCCTGCAGGTCGCGAACCTTCTCAAAAAGGTTTCGCAGATTATTTCCCTTCCCTTGAAGATTGGAGGGCGTGGAAAGATAGATCTTAGGAATTTCACCCGGAGCAGCGAAAAAGGCTTCTTTCGTTCCGTCTCCTGAATGGTTGTCGCAATTGATGAGCACACATTTCAGATGCCCGAAGAATTCTGTCAGGCTCCTGGCAGCAAGCTCCGCCGTTCGCCCTATGGCTTCTGCTTCATTGAAGGAGGGAATCGCCACCACCATATCCGCCTGGGTGATTTGATGGGGATTTTCTTCATAATATGGCATAAATGTGTCTCCTGATCTACTTCTTGGATGTTTCCCCACTGTCTTTCAGATACTTGAAAATATCAGCATCTGTGCTCAGGATGAAAGAACTTTTAGCGTTGTCAAAATTTCTGTAGGCCTCAAGAGTTCGATAAAATTCGTAGAAGCCTGGATTTTTCTGAAATGCCGCGGCATAGATGCGCGTTGCCTCGGCGTCGGCCTTACCGCGGATCTCCTGGGAAGTTCGGAAGGCTTCGGATGTGATCTTCGCAAGCTCCTTGTCCATTTGCCCCAGAATGGCCGCCCTTTCCCCCTCCCCTTGAGAACGATATTGCGCCGCAATACGCTTTCGCTCCGAGATCATCCGATCGAACACTTTTTGCTGAACCGTGTCCACATAATTGATCCGCTTGATACGGATATCCATGAGCTCGATTCCGTATTCGGGGAGGAGACGCGACGCTTCCGCCACCATTTCACGGGTGATTTTTTCACGCCCCTTCGTCAATCGGTCCGGGATCTCCTCCGTCTGTCCCCCCCCTGCCTGGATGCTAAACAAGGCAAAATCCGGCCCTCCCGCTTCCACCAGACTTTGTTTGGCATTTTCCCATCCCTCGCTGCGTACCAGCTCCACCAGTTCATTGTTGGAGACATAGTCCCGCACGATGGAATCAATGATTCCCGTCAGCCGGCTGAGTGCAGTTTCGACACTGCCCACGCGTTGGAGAAACAACAGGGGATCCTGGATGCGCCAGCGAGCCGTAGTATCGACCCAGATGTATTTCTTGTCCCGGGTTGGGATTTGATTGGGGTTTCCATCCCACTTCATGACTCGCTTTTCAAAAAAATTCGCTCTCTGAATCAGGGGGATTTTAAAATGCATCCCGGCCTGGCTGATGGGCTCTCCCACAGGTCTTCCCAGTTGGGTGATGACCACCTGCTCCGTCTCGCTGACAATGAAAAGGGAATTTGCCGCAAAGATTCCCAAAAAAATGACGATGACCGGCAAATACCGAATTCCCTGTGGAATCATCTTTTCTCCTCGCTCTGCAGGCCCTCGGATCGCGAAGGATTCCCGCTCTGAAGCCTGCTCGCGCCGGAACTCTCCACATTCGAAGAAGATCTGCCCACGTCAAGCCAGGGCAAAAGGTTTCGCTGGCTTTCATCCATGACGTAGAGGTGTCCCACCTTCCCCATGAGGTTCTCCAAAGCATCAATATACATCCGTCGACGCGTCACATCCGGAGCCTTTTCGTACTCTGTCAGGATATCTCCAAATCGCTGCACTTCCCCCTGGGAACGATTGACGCGCTCCAGGGCGTAGCCTTCCGCCTGGTTGATCGTCTGTCGCGCCTCCCCCACAGCCTTGGGTATTTTTTGATTGTACGCCTCCTGAGCCTCGTTGATCATGCGCTCCTTTTCCTGCTGTGCCTCGTTGACTTCATTGAAAGCTGCCTTGACGGGGTTGGGGGGATTTGCATTCTGAAGCTGCACCGTGACGATCTTGAGACCGGTTTTGTAGTGATCGATGATCTGCTGAATTTCCGCCCTGGACATCTCGGCAATGGAAGCCCTCCCCACAGTCAGGACTTCATCCGAATACCGGTTCCCCACAATGCGCCGCATGACCGATTCCGAAATGTCGTCCAATGTCAATTCTACATCCTGCACCTGAAACAGATAGGCTTTGGGATCTTCAATCTTGTACTGGATGGTCCACTGAAGGTCCACGACATTCAAGTCGCCACTCAGCATGGTGGATTCTTCTTCATACCCCTTTGACGAGAACTTCGATTGAGATCCCGGCTGGGTGGTCCGATAGCCGTATTCCCGCTGAAGCACTCGCCCGGTGACAACTTTTCTCACCGTCTCGATCCCGAAAGGAATCTTGAAGTGCAAGCCATTGTCAGCGGTCTTGACGAATTTTCCGAAACGCTGAACCACGGCTGTTTCCTGAGGTTCGACAATGTAATAAGAGTTGGAAGCAATGAAAAGGATCAAGAGGACGAGAGCGATCAAGCCCACCGGCCCCTTGGAGAATGAAGAAAACTTGAATCGGTCCTTCAGCCCCCTGAGTATCTCCTCCAAATCTTTGAAATCACCCGGCCCTGGGCCTCTGCGAGGCGGCCTTTCCCAATCCATTGAACCTCCTTTGAAACAAGGTTGAACAACTTCTCATACCCGTTCAATTCGCATTCCGCTCTGTCATTGGATGAAGCGGGAAGACCCGACCAGCCTGTCAGTAGATCATTCCTGGCGCCATTCCCGGCAAGTTCATGACGAGGCGCCTCCCTTTCATGAACCTGGGTTCCCGCCGGAAGCATGGGGGAATGACATTATCGGGCTCATTCGGGGATCATGACAGGAGACTGACTTCCTTATTTTGGACACGTACTCAGGCAGGCCATCCCCCCGTTCCTCCGGGGAATCCACACAGACCCTTCCCAAAATTGAATGCAGGATGTCGTCACGATGATCGAGATTTGGAAGGAATCAGCGCTCCTTCATCGCTCCCGCCAGCACGCCAAGCTAATTTTCTTTGAATTTAGAACGGAATACCATTTTTCACAAATGACATGAACCCCCATCCTACTGACACCTTAGATTATTGTCAAGATTATCCCATTCGCTCCAGTCCTCAGTAAATGCCCTGCAGGGGCCTTTAAGGTTAGGTATTGCGTTCTTCTCACCAAGAGAGGTATAAAACAACCATTGAGCCTTTGACGGATCTTTTTCACATCAAAGCAGGGGAATACAAGCTTTTTGGACCATGGTTTGCACCGGGGTGACGTCAAGTCAGCACAATTGAGCGCAAGACATGACCCAGGGTGCACCTCGCAGAGGGATTACCTGCGGCACGAACTAGAGAAACAAGGAGAAAACATGTCCAGCAGCCTCTTCAAAAATATCGCGTTCTGCACGGACTTTTCAGAAAATGCGGATGAGGCTTTTTTGACGGCCTTGGATCTGGCATGGCACTATGGAGCAACCCTTCATATCGTTCACGCAATGGTGAATTTTTCGGTATCGCCTCCCATTCATTCGACTTATATGCCCATCGAATATGATCCGGGGTTCATCGAACAGGTGACGGAGGCAGCCAAAAGCTCCATTCAAGAACGATACGTCAGCAAATTGAAGGAGAAGCAACCGTATGTCGTTCACCTTCTTTCGGGATACGCTTCCACGGAAATCCTTCGGATCGTCGAAGAAAAGGACATTGATCTCATCGTCATGGGCTCACACGGTCTGACAGGTCTCGCTCACGTTCTTTTTGGAAGCACGGCTGACCGCGTTGTACGAAAGGCCGCCTGTTCCGTTCTCACCGTCCGGCTGCGGCCCAAGAATGCTTGAGGGTTTTCTCCAAAAGGCAACGACATCGAGTAAGGAGTCCTCAGTTCCATGAGCATGAAAAAGCCCGTTCTTGTCACCGGAGCCGCTGGTTTTATTGGATATCACCTCTCCATGCGCTTACTGAACGATGGGCACACAGTCGTAGGCTTGGACAACCTGAACGACTATTACGATGTCGACTTGAAGAAGGAGCGCCTCAACAGGCTCCGGGAGTCCACCCGTTTCCAGTTCCACAAACTGGACCTGCAAGACCGCAGCGGCGTAGAAGCTCTGTTCAGGGACTGTTCATTCGGCGTTGTTGTCAACCTGGCCGCTCAGGCCGGGGTGAGGTATTCCCTGACCAATCCTCATGCCTATATCGATTCAAATCTGTCCGGTTTCACTAACATTTTGGAGGGATGCCGTCATCATGGCGTAGACCACCTCGTTTTCGCCTCCTCCAGCTCCGTGTATGGCGCCAACACCAACATGCCCTTTTCCGTGCACCACAACGTGGACCATCCGGTCTCGCTTTATGCAGCCACCAAAAAAGCCAATGAACTGATGGCCCACACTTACTCACACCTGTACGGTCTCCCCTGCACCGGGCTGCGTTTTTTTACGGTGTACGGTCCCTGGGGCCGCCCCGATATGGCGCTTTTTCTCTTCACCCGGGCCATCCTGGAAGGGACTCCCATCAAGGTCTTCAACCAGGGAAAGATGAAGCGCGATTTCACATACATCGACGACATCATCGAAGGGGTTGTTCGAGTCATGAAAAAACCCCCTCAGCCCGATGCCTCCTGGAGCGGCGATGCACCCGATCCGGGAACGAGCTATACCCCTTACCGCATTTACAACATTGGCAACAACAAGCCCGTCGAGCTCATGGACTTCATTTCGGCCATCGAAAGCTGCCTGGGAATCCAGGCGGAAAAAGAGATGCTCCCCCTCCAGCCGGGGGATGTGCCCGCTACATACGCCGACATCGAAGATCTCGAACGGGATTTCGGGTTCCATCCCAAAACTTCCATACAGGAAGGAATCGCCCGTTTCGTGGAGTGGTACCGCAGCTATTACGCCAAATCCCGTTGAGTATTCAAGCTACATTTGTCCAACTTGAAAAGTTGCCTTTCTTGACTCACGCAGAGGCGCGGAGGGCGCAGGGAAAAGCAAGTGGCAATAGACTGCTGCGCCCTCTGCGGCTCCGCGTGAAAATGAAGTTGTTCAACCTCTAAAAGCATATTCGTCCTGCCGGAAGACCCTGATGCGCCCGGAGGCGAGCACGGCTTCAGCGGCCGAACACACTGAAGCCCAGTCCTCCGGTCTTCAGAAGCTGTAAAACAGGTCCGCTTCATTCAGCACTTCACAACCCGTGGCAGTCACTCGCACCATGTTCTCCAGTCGAACGCCCCCAAAGCCCGGCAGGTAGATCCCCGGCTCCACGGTGACCACCATGTTTTCCTCGAGGACAGTGGGATTGCGCTTCCGCAATCCTGGCCTCTCATGAACCGCAATCCCCACACCATGCCCCAATCCATGCCCAAACTGCTCTCCATACCCCGCCCTTCCGATCAGGTCACGCGCTACGGCATCGATTTCCACGGTCTGCTTCCCGGCATGGATAGCCTCCTGAGCTGCGAGCTGGGCTTCGCGAACGATGCGGTAAATTTCCTTGAGGCGCTGCGACGGTGCACCCGCTA
>DAIQOB010000080.1:0-9008 GCA_036788075.1 Syntrophobacteraceae bacterium | reverse complement strand
GATGGAGGCACCACGCATTCATGTCGACCAACACGGGATATGCGTTTAAGGTCACGGTTTCGAGATCGTTGGTCATGACTTCTTGCAGCCGCCAGGGGAGAGTCAAAAACGACGCGAGTTTAATGTGGCTTTCCCCTCTTGTCAACTTTAAACTTTGGTACACCCAGCGGGTAGAAACGGAAAAAGGGGGCTTCAGGAGCACCAGGGGGTAGGGAGGAACACCTTCCACACCCTGCAGCCTTTCACCGATCCCCGTCGCCAGCGCCGGACGGGCGTCCAGGAAGAATGGAACATCCGCTCCCAGCTCTCCTGCCAGCTGGTATAGCCTTTCCTTGGGGATGCGATCCTCCAGAAGTCGGTTCATGCCTTTCAAAACTGCGGCGGCATCCGCACTACCCCCTCCCAGCCCTGCCCCCACGGGGATGGACTTGAACAGGTGGAGATGCACCCCTCCTTTCCACCCTGCGGCTCTAATCCAGGATTCGGCAGCCTTCCAGGCCAGGTTGCCCGCGCCGGACGGTACGTCGGGATGGTCACATTCCAGTTCGATCCCTGAATGACGACTCAGCAGACTGATTTCCAGCCGGTCATACAGGCTGATGGGCAGCATGAGGCTGGAGAGCTCATGGTAGCCATCGGGCCGCCTCCGCAGCACTTCCAGCCAAAGGTTGATTTTGCCCGGAACATCGATGGAAAGATTCAACTGTCCCACCTCATGTCCTCTGCCCCCGTCTTACCGCTTGCTCTTCTGCACATACCGTAATCTTAGATCGTAGAGCACCGTCTTCAGGAGATGGTCCTCGTCCGCATCCAGGTTCCCCCGCGTCTTTTCCTGCAACATCCCCAGGGTGTCGATGATCTGTTTGGCCATGGGCAGATCCACCTGCACTCTCTGGGTATCCGGCTCTGGAATCTCACCCAGGTGAACCAGTGCCGAAGAGCTGAGAGAAAACACAAAAGTCGACAAAGACACTTCAGGAAGGGGAGGACGGGCCTGCTCATCCCTGCGTGAAGCCTCCCGGAACTCAGCCTTCGCCTTCTCTTCCTCTGCATCCTTTGGTGTTGCCGCCTTTTCTCCAGAGGGCTCCTGAATGGTCTCAGCCTCATCCAGAGAAAACGCTCGGCGATCTTTCACGACAAAACCCTTGTCTTCTTCTTTCTCTGCCATATTCGCCCTCCTTCCCCACGCATCAGAGTTTAACGGTCTGCACCACATTGACGTTGTCCATGGCCAGCAGCTCTTGGACAACCTCTTTGGGAACAGGGATATCGGTCTGGAGGAAAATGATATTCTGGCCCCGCTCCAGGACCTGCCCGACATCCATCATGGAAATATTGATTCTGTGCCGTCCCAGACAGGTTCCAATGGCCCCGATGGTCCCCGGAGTGTCGATATTGTAGATGACGCAGACATTGCCTTCCATGGCGGCTTCCAGGCGGAAATCATTGATCCTGACAATGCGCGGATCCTTTTTGCCGAAGATTGTTCCGGAAACGACATTCTGCTCCTCGGACGTCTTCACCGAAACGCTGATGAGAGTCGTAAAATCTTCCGCTTCCTTCCGCATGGATTCGGTCACCTTGATGTTCCGCTCCTTGACAATGACAGGCACATTCACAAAGTTGACCATATCGCCGAGGATGGGGGTCAGCAGACCTTTGAGAATCGATATGGTGAGCGGCTGGGTATCTTCCTTGGTGACCTCGCCCACATATTCTATGGAGATCTCCTGTATGGCGCCACCCGTAATCTGGGCCACCATACTCCCCAGTTTTTCAGCAAGCGTCAAGTAGGGACGCAGGCGAGCCAGCACAACGCCGTCGATGTTGGGAGCATTGACGGCATTGCGAATGGTACCGCGCAGCAGGTAGTCGATCACCTGGTCGGCCACCGCGACGGCCACGTTCTCCTGCGCTTCATCCGTCGAAGCCCCGAGATGCGGTGTAGCGATCACCTGGTCCAGGGCAAGCAGCGGGTTGTCTTTGGGAGGTTCCACGACAAACACATCCATGGCCGCTCCGGCCACAATCCCGGATTCGATGGCCTTGAGCAGGTCTGCCTCATTGACGATCCCGCCCCGCGCGCAGTTCAGGATGTAAACCCCCTTCTTCATTTTGGCAAAGGCATCGGCATTGATGATGTTTCGGGTTTCCTGCGTCATGGGGGTATGGACGGTGATATAGTCTGCACGGGCAAAGAGCTCATCCAGCTGCACCCCTTCGATCCCCATTTTGTCGATGACTTCCTTACTGATGTAGGGATCGTAGGCGATCACGTTCATCTTGAGCCCCTTGGCGCGATCGGCCACAACACGCCCGATGCGCCCGACACCGATGATTCCCAGGGCCTTGTTGAAAACCTCCCTGCCTCTGAAGCGCTTCTTTTCCCACTTCCCCTCTTTGAGGGACCGCGTCGCCTGGGGAATGTTGCGGCTCAGGGACAGCATCATGGCGATGGTGTGCTCCGCCGTGGTGATCACGTTCCCCTCGGGGGTATTCATGACCACGATGCCACGCTTGCTGGCAGCCTCGATGTCCACATTGTCAAGACCTATCCCGGCCCGTGCAATCACCTTCAAATGGTCGGCCACCTCGATCACGTCGGCAGTCACCTTCGTGGCACTCCGAATGACCAGTGCGTCATATTCCTTGATGATCTGGCGAAATTCCTCCGTGGTGAGGCTGGTATTCACTTCCACTTCGAACTCAGGAATGTTCATCAGTTTTTCGACACCCGAATCCGCCAGATTGTCACTGACCAAAACTTTCATCTACTCCTCCTGACCCCCTATGAAATTGGCTAAAATTTCTCCGTAACCTATTTGATTTTAAAAAAAAGATTTGAACATCTCAGGAAACTTGAATCACTGAAACGGTTACGCTAGCACCACAGGGAATCAGTCGTCAAGAGCTAAAACCACGGCTCAGTCAGTCAAACGTAGAACAATGCTCAGTATTTTTGATGCCACCCCACGCAGAGCCCCCAGTGCATGCCCTGTCAAACCCTTCGGACCCATCAGGACCCCGCCTGAACGGCCTTCAGTTCTTCCTCGATGTACTGCTTGAATCCCTCGAAGCTGGGCCCCCCCACAATGACCTTGCCATTGATGATGAAGGACGGCGTGCTCTCGATGCCCACCTTTTTCGCCTCCAGGACCTCTCGTTCTATGGCCTCGGCATGCCTGCCGCTTTCAAGGCACTGTCGGAACGCTTCGGGCGCCAGCCCCAGCTGCACCGCCGCTTTCTCCAGCTGCTCCTGCCCAAGCCCATCGGGAGTAGTGTATAAAATATCCTGATATTCCCAGAATTTGTTTTGCTCTGCCGCACAGTGTGCCGCTTCCGCCGCCTTCTTGGCGTCCTTGTGCATTTTCAGGGGCAAGTCTTTAAAAACCCAGCGAATTTTGCCGGCGAAAGCCTCCCGGATCTGTCGCACCACTCCATGGCTGCTCCGGCAGGCCGAGCACTGATAATCGGAATATTCCACCACCAGGATTTTTGCGTCCTCCGGCCCCAGGGAGGGGCTTCCCTCCAGGTCCACCTGAGTGAGGACCGGTTTCGGCTCCTCGAGAAGCACCGTCACACCGTACCTGGGCTCCAGAGTCCTTGCATACTCTTTGACCTGCTGGATCTTTTTGAGCTGCTCCAGATAGCCCTTGATCCGCCCTCTGAGCTCCTCCTGCGATCCCCTCCAGGACTTCAACCGTTCCGCATTCTCCTGCTGGTACCGCTCGATTTCCTCGTCACTCACCTCGATGGGTTTGTTCAAAACGTTGGCCTCGATAAATTTCTCCGGCGGAACACCCTGCTCCTGCGCAGCCTTCTCCAGCAGTTTTTCCCGGATCAGCTCATCGAGCCGCTCCCGCTTCAAGCGATAAACCTCCTGTTCCATGGGAAAAACCCTGGCGTTCAAGGGACCTTCCAGCTCCTGACGCGTGATGACTTCCTCCCCGATGCGCGCCACCACGCGAAGCCCATTCTCACCCGGCGATCCATGAGATCCCATTGCTTTGTTTTCATGGGAAAGGATAAAAAAGCCGGCGATAAAAAAGATCTGCACGATGGAAACTGTCTGCCAGAACTGCAGCGTCGATGCGGCTACAACAAACAGGAGCAGGAGAACGAGAAAATTGCCCACGCAGATGATGCAAAGCATCTTCAAGGAAACCATGAACCAGACGAGGGCGATTTCCACGCCGATCCCGGCGGCAAGCACCCAGGGGAGCCATCGCCTGAAGCGCAGGGCCGACAGCGTCACCAGCAGATAGAATCCCACTCCCCACGCCCACAGGGGCAGATAGAGCAGAGACACCTCCACCGTTTCTTTGCAGCCTCCGCCAAAGCCGGTGCACAGCGACTGGAGCCAGGGAAAATATCCGGCCAGACCGGCCATCAAAGAGATGAAAAGGCCCAGCACACCAAGAATCCAAAGCATTCTGAATCTCAAAGTTTCACCCAGCATGATCTCACTATCCTGCATCTCAAAGCGATATCAAAAAATCGAAAAAAGAAGAGAGCGAACCGCCTGGAGCCGGTGGGCAGCGCGTTTGCATTTCCCAAAAGAGCTCATACCGAATCATTTTCGAACATTCCTCCACTGAGCTTCCTTCTTTTTCCTTTCCACTTCCTTCAAGGTTTTATCGAGATCCTGCAGCTTGTCGGGCGATTCCCGCAAGAGCGCTCTCGCCTTTTCGTAATGAAACAATGCCAGGCTCCAATCCTGCTTCCGTTCGTAATAGCGTCCCAGGTGAAGGTGCGCAGGACCCAGGCGATTCATCTGCCCCAGGAGCACCCCCAGGCGATAATCGATTTCCGGGAATATGGGGGCCATATCACTGATTTGCTGCAGGTGCTCCAGGGCCAGATCCTTCTCTCCCAGATCCTGCAAGACCAGAGCCAGCCGGAAATGAGCGATAAAGGCCGAAGGTTCCAACAGGAGTGCCGACTCGAGGACTTTCCGCGCCTCCAGGGGCTGCCCGGCCCGGATATAGGCCGATCCGAGAGTGCTGAGGATGAAGGGATTGGCTGAATTCCCCCGCGCAGCCTGCTGCAGAAGAGGCAGGGCCTCCTTGACGTTCCCCTGCCGCAGATGGAGTGTCCCCATCCCGTAAAGCGCCGGCGTCTCCCCTTTTTGTACCCCTTCTTGAAAACGGGCCTGCGCGGCGCGTGGATCGCCGTACTGGGCGATGAGAGCTGCCTGCATGACGGGAAAATCACCTGTATTGAACGTGGGAGTCCCCTTTTTCCCCATCTTTTTCCGCTGCTGCGCCGCAAGTTCACTCAGATACTGTACACGTTCCCCCAGGGCAGGGTGTGTGGACAGATAAGACGGAATCCTGGAGCCACCGGTGCGCCAGCTCCCCTGAGCCATCTTTCGCATGATGCTTGCCATATCCTCGGGAGGATACCCAGCCGCACAAAAATATCGGAATCCCAGTTGATCGGCCTCTGTTTCATTGTCCCGGCTGTACTTGAGCTCAAAGCTCTTGGCCCCGGCCAGGCTCCCCATCACGACAGCCTGTGAGGCCTCCCCCCCCCCGAGCAGAATACCGGCCAGCATGCCGGCAATGGCCGCCACATTGATTATGCGACTGTCTTCGATGCGACGGTAAATGTGGCGGGCCTCGATATGCGCCAGCTCATGGGCAAGAATACTGGCCAATTCCCCCTCGGAGCTCATCAACTCCATGATGCCCCGGTAAATGAAGATATTCCCTCCCGGAATGGCAAAGGCATTGGGAACCGGCTGATCCACCACGAAAAATTTGTAGTCGTAGGAGGTCGTCCCCATTTGTTTGACGATGCGATTCCCTACAGCCTGGACATAGGTAAAGATTTCCCCGTCCTCCACCAGGGGGAGCACCTCCCGGATCTTTTCGAGGAGCTTTTCTCCAAGCTCTTTTTCCTCGGAGAGACTGAGAGCCCAACTGCGACCGGGAGCCAGCCCTCCCACAGCCCAGCAGAAAGAAGCCAGGGTCGCCACGGCTATCCAGCGACGCCACCGCATCGAAAACCACCGGAGAAAATACATACGCATTCCTTCGTTCGTCCCGTCAGGATTGCAGGTCCTGCTCCCAGGGAATTCTTGCCGCTTCGGACCAGAGACTCTCCAGGTCATAGAAATGGCGAATGGGCTCGTAAAAAATATGAAGGATCACGTCCCCGTAATCCATCAAAACCCACTGCCCCTCCCCCCGTCCTTCCACGCCCAGCGGCTTGATCCCGTGATCTCGAAGATTTCTTTCGAGATTGTCGGCAATTCCCTGAACCTGCCGGCTCGATTTTCCGCTGGCAATGATGAAGTAATCTGCAAACGACGTGAACGGGGACACTTCCAGGACAACCAGATCGAGCGCCTTGTAATCCGCAGCCACCCGAGCACACAGCAGGGCTTTCTCCCTGACGCTCATCTCCTTCTCCTGCTTTTTCAGGCTTTCCCTGCCCGGCTTTACCTGCCCCTCCGTTTCCACTTCCAGCATAGACTTTGTTTCCTCTCCTCATAAAATGATCGTTCTTTCAGAACAATATAATTGATTGGCTTGAATATAACCCATCACCCCGGGGAGAACCAGATACCGGATGGATCTCCCTTCCTGAAAGAGGCTCCGGATACGGGTTGAAGAAATTTCCAGGTGCGTGTTGTGGAGGTAATGAACGGAACAGAGCTCAGGGTGGTCAAACCGGGCACGAGTGGCATCCAGAACGTACAAAGGCGACACGTTCTGCGTCAAGAAATCAGCCATCCGACGCTCATCGTAGCACGGTCTGCGCAGCACCGCCAGGTGGGCCAGCTGGAAGAGCTCCCGATAGTGCCACCACGTGTTCAGCTCCAGGAAAGCATCGAGCCCAACCAGGAAGTAAAGCTGCGCATCAGGGAGAAGCTCCCGGCGCAATTTGCGCAAAGTCAGTACGGAATAGGATTTGCCCGGCATCTGCTGCTCGACGTCCGAGATCCGGAAGAAGGGATGCCCCTCCAGGGACAGCTCCAGCATGCGCCGCCGATGCAGGTACGGCTGCACCCTCTTTCCCGTCTTGTGGGGGGGGTCGGCGGCCGGAATGAAAAGAACCGTCTCCAGGCCCAACGCCTCCGCCGTTTCCTCCGCCGCCCTGAGATGTCCGATGTGAACGGGATCGAAGGTCCCCCCCAGTATCCCCACGCGTTGAGGCATCGCCTCCCCTGTCCTCTTCGTCAGCTTCGCACCTGCCCGTTCCCGAGAGCGATGAATTTGGTGGTGGTGAGCTCTTCGATGCCCATGGGGCCGTAGGCGTGCAGACGGGACGTGGAAATCCCGATCTCGGCGCCCAACCCCAACTGCTGCCCGTCATTGAAGCGTGTGGAGGCGTTGACCAGCACCAGGGAAGACTGCACTTCCTGCAGGAACCGGTGTCCCCGCGCAAAGTTTTCGGTGATGATGGCTTCGGTATGGTCCGAGCCGTAGGTTGCAATATGCCGGATGGCCTCATCCATGCTGTCCACCACTCGAACCGCCAAAATGAGATCCAGGTATTCCGCATACCAGTCGTCTTCAGTGGCGGGGATGGCATCGGGAAAAATCTCTCGCGTGCGCGGGCAGCCCCGTAGCTCGACGCCGGCCTTTCGGAAAGATTCCGCCATACGGGGGAGAAACTCTGCCGCGACTTCCTGGTGCACCAGGAGTGTTTCCAGCGCATTGCACGCGCTGGGACGCTGCACTTTTCCGTTCAGTGCGATCTCTTCGGCCATTTCCAGGTTCGCCGAGGCATCCACGTAAAGATGGCAAACCCCTTTGTAATGCTTCAGGACAGGCATGTGGGCATGCTCCGTCACAAAGCGGATCAGATCTTCTCCCCCGCGGGGGATCATGACGTCGATGTCCTCTTCCAATTTGAGCATGTCCAGGACGGCATCCCGGTCCGTCGTTTCCACCAGCTGGACCACCGTTTCGGGGAGTCCCGTCTCGCGGAGCGCCGTCTGGAGAATCTTTGCCAGGCAGTGATTGGAATGAAAAGCTTCGGACCCGCCCCGGAGAAATACGGCATTGCCGGCCTTGATGCAAAGGGCTGCAGCATCCACCGTCACATTGGGCCTCGATTCGTAAATGATGCCGATGACTCCCAGGGGAATCCGCATCCGCCCCACGCGCAGCCCGTTGGGGCGAGTCCACATGCGCGTAATTTCTCCCACGGGATCGGGCAGCAGGGCCACTTCACGCAAACCGGTCGTCATCTCATCGACGACCTTCGGAGTCAAACGGAGCCGGTCCACCTTGGGCTTGGAAAGCCCCTTTTCCAGGGCCGCCTGGATGTCCTTTTCATTGGCGGAAGCGATAGCCCGGCTTTCTCTTTCCAGGGCCACAGCATGCGCTCCAGGACCTGTCGCTTGACATCGCTGTTCACATTCCCCATTTGCCGAGCGGCTTCACGCGCCCGCCTGCCCATCAAGAGGATTTCTTCACGCATCGGTTCCTCCCTCGATCGGTTCTTCTTCCATGCCTTCCCCAAAGAGCACAAAGTTGTTTCGGTGAATGACTTCATCCGAATGCCTGTAGCCGATGATGGCCTCGATCTCTTCCGTATGGTGACCCTTGATCTGCTGGATTTCTCCGGACTTGTAGTTGCTCAGCCCAATGCCCACGACCGTTCCCGCCGTGTCCAGGCAGCGTACGGGTGCCCCCACGCCAAAAGTCCCGCGCACTTCACGAACCCCGATGGGCAGGAGCGATTTGCCCCGCTTCTGCAGGGCGAGCACTGCACCGTCATCCAGAACGAGGTCCCCCGCCGGTTTGGGCAGGTTGGCAAGCCAGAGCTTCTTGCCCTGGTAGAGCCGCTTGCGGGGGAGGAAGAGCGTCCCCAGTTCCTCCCCGTCGAAAAGTCTCAAAAGAATGTCGCGCTCTTTTCCCGGGGCAATGACCATGGGAATGCCCGACGCGAGGCATTTCCTGGCGGCGTTGATCTTGCTCAACATCCCCCCGGTTCCGACGGCACCGGGCTGCGGCGTGGCGCAGGCAAGCACCTTCGCATCCACCCGATAC
>DAIQOB010000079.1:3984-9031 GCA_036788075.1 Syntrophobacteraceae bacterium | reverse complement strand
TTTTTCCAGCACCAGCAGGAATTGCTGGATTTCCACATCCAGATTCGCCGCTTTTACGGCGAGAATTTCTTTCAGATCACGCTGCTGAAAAATTTGATGTCGAAAAGCCGGAAACTGATTCCAGGGAGATGCAGATTGAGAAGACACAGCGTCGGTGACGGAAATGGAGAAAAGAAGCGGGCGTATCACGCCTTTGTCATAAAGATGCTCCTGGAACCTTCTGGTAACGCGATCCAATTGATCGTAACCCTTCTCCGTCCCTTCCTCACCGAAGAACAGATCGACTTTATTGAGGACAAAATAGAAATTCTCCCTGGCCTTGGGGACATCCTTCAAAAAATCGTAGAAGCGGCCGTCCGCATATTTTTCCGGAGAGGTCACCCAAATCAGCAGATCGAGATGCTCGAGAAAGTTCAAAACATGGCGACTGTGCTCACCCACCAGGCTGTCAAAATCTGGAAGGTCGCACAGGATGATCTGCCGTACGGGATCGGCATCGTGAAGAATTTCCGACCAGGGAGCCGTTGTCTGCTTCAGAGCAGCCGGCAGCAATGCGGTTTCGTGGCGATAAATCAAGACCTTCTCCGTGTGAGGACGCCGGTGGCTCGTCGACGCGATCTCTCTACCGGCCAGGGCATTCATGAGACTGGATTTCCCCACACCCGTCCCTCCCAGAAATCCCACGGTCAAAAAGCTTTCTCCCAGCCTGTCAATTTTTTGGAGAAACTTTTGAGAATCGCCCAGCAACTTTTGCCGCTCTTCCGGGCTGAAAGAAAACAGTCCTCCCTGGCTCAAGAATTTTTGGATTTGATCCAGATCGGTTCGATATCCCTCAATGGGATCCCCCATTACTCAACCTCCAATGTCTTTTCGGGTCCTGGCGGCCAGGGCCTTTCCCCCCAAACCTTCTCTCCGTAAGACTTCAAGTGCTGGATCGTTTCCTCCGTGGTCAGGAGAGAGGCCATGCACCGTGCGTAACGATCTCTCTGGCGCCGCACCACCGAGACGAGGCCGTCCTGGTAGCGCTTCCCCAGTTCCAGAGCGATCTTGCGGAGCTCACGATAGGCGAACAATTCCACAGCACCCTGGGTGACGAAAGGCGCGATGGCCGAATCCAGGACGGCTTCCAGGATACTGATCCCCCCACCGATAGCTGTTTCCAATGCGAGGATGAGTCCTCCCCAGAGAATCGATGTGGAGTAGATACCCAACTCCTGGCTACGGGGAATTCCCGCAGCCAACTCCTGGAATTTCTCTTCCAGCCACCGGATGAGCCCATCCTGTTCCTCCTTCACCGCCTGCTGTACCTCTTCATGGGAGAGGGCCGTCCCTTGCGCACGAAGGCTTTCGAAAAGGGCCGAAGAACGCTCCGACGGTGAAAGATCGCTCAACACCGAGCGATGAAAACTCTCCAGGGCGGCGTGGATAGGAACCAGATCCATATGGCTGCGGATGCGCGCGAACGTCTCCTCGCGGGATTCGGGGGCGCCACTGCCGATAATCCCCAGCCAGCGCAGTGGGGTACGGACAATTTCTGCAATGAAGCGGCGTGGAGCTCTCAACAGATCGTACCGGGCAAAAGTGTCACGGATTTGACGCTTGAGATAGGCCCGCGTTTGCTCGTTGAGCCCTTCTTTCTGCTTCTCCTGAAGGAACCGACACGCAGCATAAAATGAAATATCCAGCCGATTGAGCCACTCTGCTGCTGCAGCCTTTTCCTTCTCGAGGTGATGGATCAGGAGGCGGAGCTCCTTAACCCCCTTTTCCCTGTCTTTTTTCCGTTCGGATTCCAGGAATCGGGGAAGTGTCGCTGGAGAAAGCATCCCGAAAAAGGCTTTTTGAAACTGCAGAAAATTCTCATCCTGCGGGAGCCTGACGGAAGTGTGCGAGGGGAGGTAGGGCAAGGCAAAAAACCGATCCTGCAGCAGGGTCAGTCCCTGCGCTTTCAAGGCTGTTTGCACTTCTCCCGCAAGGGAAGCCTCGCGAGCCTTATTCAGGAGCAGAAAATACGGCTTACCCTCCCTGTCCATTTTCGTCAGGAATTGAAAGGGGACTTCATCTGCGTACTTTTCAGGACTCGTCACAAAAATCACACTGTGCGAGAGAAGATAAAGGTCTTCCACCATGCGGCGATTGGAAAGCTCCAGGCTGTCCAGATCGGGGGTGTCCACGAGAACGAGATGCGCCAAAGCATCGTGCTGATGCTCCATGAGGACCAATCGCCCCGTCACCCCGACAGCTCCATGGTCGATTCCGTCATCCCCGGAGCTCCGAGAAATTTCCATGGAACTGAAGGGGAAGCCCTTTTCCAGGGTGACATTCCGGTGGACATAACCGATGGGACCGTAGGTCTTCGGCCGTTCTACCCCGGCCTCACTGAGATTTCTGCCGCAAAGAGCATTGAACAGGGTCGACTTGCCCGTGCCGGTCCCCCCGACAAAGACCACCCACACGACATTCCCCTCCCCTTTGTAGTGGGAGGCCGCCATTTTCCTCGGAATCTCCCTCACCAGGCGGCGCACTTCGGCGGCAGAAGAGGTCAATCCTGGACATCGCACCTCTTGCCAGAGATCATGAGGTGAGGCATTCATTTGCGCCGGTTCATCAGATGCATTGAATTCAGGGGCAGAGGACATCGATCTCATCTTTCGGTCCCGTCTTCAAGTCCTGGAAGTCGCAGGGAAGCGTCCTGGAAAGAGGCTGATACAACGAAAACACCCAGTCTCCCCGGGCAGTCCGGAGGAGCCATCGGGATAGCAAGGTCCCGGGATAGGTCTTCTGACTTTCGATTTCATCCAGCTTCAGGACATCATGGTGCTTTTTCAGCCATTTTCTGTAGAGTAAATGTACCGCCTGGGACGTTATGACCACCTGCATGGGGGTGAAGCGCCGCACCTGGGGAGCTCGAACGGCATAAACACGCCCCGTCCAACACAAGCGTTCATTGGATCCCCGGCTTGCATCCCAGGCAGAATCCAGGCAAAAAGGCAGGGTTCGCGAAGTCGTCCAGGCCGCATCCTTCTGGAAAACACATCGCAACCTGAAAAGCAGGGCGGAAAAGATCATCCGCACCGCTCGAAAAATCAGGGGCATGAAAAAAAAGACGAGCCCCAGACAGATCAGCGTCAGGAAGAAGCTCAAGACAGGATGTGCCAGGCAGAGATAGGTGAAACCAATCGCTCCCACATCCTCTCCGAAGCTCACCAGGATATTGGAAAAAGGCTCGGGGCTCGTGTTGACGATGAGCCGGGTTCCCGCTTTTGTCATATGTGCGGCAGAGGCGAGGCTGGCTCCCAATAGAAAAACGAGGACATCGAGAACGGGTGAGACTTCTCCCACCTGCATCAGGGCCAACATGGCCCCACCGACAGGCCGGATCAGCGTGTGGATGGAATCCCACAGGGTATCCAGGCCGGGAATCTTGTCCGCAAAGAACTCTATGAGATAAAGCACCACTGCAACGAATATCACCCCCTCGTTCCCGAGCGCATGGAGCTCGGGAGGGAGGCCTTCCACAAGACCAAAACGGGTACAGATCCCCACCACCGCAACCGTGGCGTAGAGGTTGATCCCTGAAATGAACGGAAGCCCCAGAAGAGCTCCCAGTTTTGCAATAATTTCCATCGAATATCCCCATTAAGATTGAACATGCGAATTATTCTATGAAATTTCGTTTCTTTCGGCAAGGAGCGGCTCAACCCAATTCGCAGTTTGACATGCTTTGGAATCGTATACTATAGGAGTAGCTTCTCAAATGAAAAAATTGAATGAGGAACAGGCCTTCAGTGGAGCGACGGCAGGGAGAGCGGAGCGTGTCGAAGATTTTCGTAGCCGACATACAGCCCAGTCAGGATGTGGCCTCGACGTTTGTCCTCGCCGACAAGCAGCTTCGCACGGCACGCAACGGCACGGCGTTTCTCACTCTGAAGCTCGTGGACAAAACGGGGGAAATTACGGGGCGAATCTGGGAAAGGGCCGAGGAGACAGGGCGGGGTCTCAGCACGGGGAGCGCTGTTTTCGTTCAGGGGCGGAGCGAAACTTACCGTGACGAGATGCAGATCCAAGTTCAGCGCATCCAGCCCGTCCCTGCAGCAGAGATCGATCCTTCGGATTTTCTCCCCACCGGCCCCATTCCCCCCGAAACGCTCCTGGAACAGCTTAGAAAAATTACGGCCGGCATCAAAACACGTTCCCTGGCCCAGCTGGCGCGTCACCTTTTCATGGACCGGGATCTCATGGAACGATTCAAGCGGGCTCCCGCGGCCAAATCCATACACCATGCATATCTCGGTGGCCTGGTTGAACATACGACGGCCGTGGCACGCCTTGTTTCCCATATCAGTGAGCATTATTCAGACCTCAACCGAGACCTTCTCATTCTTGGGGCCATCCTTCACGATATGGGAAAAGTCGACGAGTTCGTTTATGACCTCAGCATCGATTATTCCCACGCCGGGCGGTTATTGGGCCACATGATCCTTGGCGTTCAAATCCTGGAGGAAAAGCTGGCCGGCATGAAGAATTTCCCTGCAGAAGAATCGCTGCTGCTGAAGCACCTCATATTGAGCCATCACGGCGATGCACAGTTCGGGGCCGTCAAACTGCCCATGACGCGAGAAGCCTTCGTCCTCCATTTCGCCGACGATCTCGATGCTAAAATGAATACTCTGAGGCGCATCATGCAGGACAGCAGGAGCGGGGATAAGGCATGGACCGCCTATCAACCGCTTTTCGACCGGTTTTTTTTCCGGGGTCTGCCCCCCGATTTGACCGAAGCTCCTGGAATGGGTTGTGAGCCGGAGGAAGAAAAAGGCGTTCAGCTGAGTCTTTGGTCTTCAGGAAAGAAAGACTGATGAGGTTTCACTCGAATTCAACGCATCGAGTTGAATCTAACCACGAAGGACACGAAACTGAAACGAACAGGACAACGGGACCTTTTTTGATTCTTCGTGCACTTCGTGTCCTTCGTGGTTTGCCAAAAAATTAGCGGAATAAGCCGATATGTCTTTAGAAAGTATCCCGGGTCAGCCGAGAACAAAACGCTTTT
>DAIQOB010000079.1:0-3884 GCA_036788075.1 Syntrophobacteraceae bacterium | reverse complement strand
TAAGCCGATATGTCTTTAGAAAGTATCCCGGGTCAGCCGAGAACAAAACGCTTTTTAAAGCAGCTTTTTCGAAGCGGCCACATTCCTCATGCCCTGCTCTTCAGCGGAATGACCGGCATCGGGAAAGCCGCCATGGCCCTTGAACTGGCAAAACTTCTCAATTGCCAGGCCCCCCGGGACATGGACTGCTGCGACATCTGCCCTTCCTGCCGCAAGATCCATGCGGGGCACCATCCTGATGTGGTCCCGATCGAACAGGAAGGCGCGTTTATCAAGATTGACCAGATCCGCACCCTGCAGACCCGGTTCCGCTTTCGCCCCTTTGAAGGAAATTATCGGGTAGTGATCCTGCAGAACGCTCACCAGCTCACGGAAGAGGCAGCGAACGCCCTTCTGAAAATGCTCGAGGAGCCCCCCAAACACAATGTCATTGTTTTGACGACACTGGAGCCCCAGATGCTCCTTCCAACCCTCGTCTCCCGCTGTTCCCACGTGCGTTTCCAACCCCTTGAAGAAGGCTGGATCGAGCAGCATCTCATAACGGTTCAGGGAGTCGCTCCCACCGAGGCCGCCCGGTTGGCCCGCGTGGCTGAAGGCAGTCTGGATCAGGCCCTGCGGTTCCTGGGAGAGGATCGCCTGGCCCGATGGGAGGAGATTTCGGCCCAGCTGGAAAACCTGCAAACACTTCCCATGCTGGAATTCTTTTCCCTCTTGAACCAGTGGGTCCAAAAAACAGAAGACTTGGAGCAGGACATGGAATGCATTAAACTTTGGTTACGCGATCTCATATGCTCCCGGTTACTGAGCGACTATCATCCGGTTTTTCCTTTCCGTGAGGGGCTGTGGAGCGCAGCCTGCCGCGTTCCGGCAGAACGCCTCTTCCTATTGTACGATCACATGGAGCAAGCGGTTCAGCACCTTCGCCAAAATGCCAACAAGCAGCTGACACTGGAAGGTGTGTGCCTAGCCATTAAGGATGGTCTATATGGACAAAGTAGTTGGAATTCGTTTTCGCCGGGGAGGCAAAATCTATCATTTTGATCCCGGTGACCATTCGTTCAAGAGAGATGATTACGTCATTGTACACACCGAACAGGGTATCGGGCTGGGACAGGTTGTGGAAGGCCCCTTCCCCAAAGACCCTCGTGTCCATCCCAAAGAAATCAAAACCATCGATCGGCCGGCAACGAAAGAGGAAATCCAGACTCACCTGGCCAATCTGGAAGTGGAAAAGGACGCGAAAGGCTACTGTCTAGAAAGGATCGCGGCACACAATCTCGCCATGAACCTGGTGGATGTCGAATACTATTTCGACGGCAGCAGGATCATTTTTTACTTCACTGCAGAGGGGCGCGTAGACTTTCGAGAACTGCTCAAGGACCTTGTGCGCAGGCTGAGGACGCGGGTGGAGCTCCGCCAGATCGGCATTCGAAACCAGGCCAAAATGGTCGGCGGCCTGGGGAGCTGTGGACGCCCGCTGTGCTGTGCATCTTTTCTGAAAAATTTTCACGCCGTTTCCATCAAAATGGCCAAGGAGCAGAACCTCAGCCTCAATCCCACCAAGATCTCCGGAGCCTGTGGACGCCTCATGTGCTGCCTGCAGTACGAGTACGACACTTACCGGGAATATAAAAAGGATATGCCCAAGCTGGGGAAAAAGATCGACATTCCCGAAGGGCGGGGCAAAGTCATTCGCCAGAATGTCATGGAACGGACCGTCACCATTCTGCTGGAGGACGGGAAGGAAATCGAGAAGCATCTGGATTCGTAACAAAGACCGAACGAGGCAGGCTGTCTTTACTGATGGGACGCTGAAAACGCCGATGCCCGCAGAAGAACGCTAAGAAAAAGTTTTTATAAATTATAACAAAATCAGCGGCAGTCAGCGCTGATCAGCGTCTTCAGCGTCCCCGCCTCGCGCAGTCCTCCGCATAACGCTTACGCATGAAAGGGAGACCGATGGAGCGTTTTTATGTCTCAACGCCTATTTACTATGTCAATGCAGAACCCCACATAGGACATGCCTACACCACCGTGGTGGCCGATGTCATGAACCGCTACCACAAGCTCATGGGGTACGAGACATTTTTTCTTACGGGGACGGACGAGCACGGGGACAAGATCGTTCAGGCGGCGCAGGAAGCGGGCACCGATCCCAAAAGTTATGCCGATCGCATCAGCGGATTGTTTCGAGACACGTGGCCTCGACTGAACATCAGCCATGACCATTTCATTCGAACGACGGACCCGGAGCACATCCGGGTGGTGCAATACTTCCTGCAAAAGGTGCATGATTCCGGGGATATTTATTTCAGCACCTACAAGGGCCTCTACTGCGTGGGCTGCGAACGTTTTTACACCGAGAAGGAACTGGTGGACGGAAAATGCCCGGATCATGACAAAGAGCCCATCGAGCGCGAAGAGGCGAATTATTTCTTTCGCATGAGCAAGTACCAGGACTGGCTGATTCAGCACATTGAATCGCACCCGGACTTCATACGCCCGGAGCGTTATAGGAACGAGGTGCTGGCCTTTCTCCGGGAGCCGTTGGAAGACCTTTGCATTTCAAGGCCCAAGGAGCGCCTGAGCTGGGGGATTCCCCTCCCCTTCGACGAAAAATATGTCACTTACGTATGGTTCGATGCCCTCATCAATTACATCTCCGCCCTGCAGTACCCCGACGGCGAGCGATTCCGCGAATTCTGGCCCGTCGTGCAGCACACCATCGCCAAGGACATCCTCAAACCCCACGGCATCTACTGGCCAACCATGATCCAGGCGGCGGGGTTTGCTCCCTACCGGCATCTGAATGTGCACGGGTACTGGAAGACCAGTGAGGGCAAGATGAGCAAGAGCCGGGGCACCGTCGTTCGCCCCCTCGATCTCGTGCCCATATACGGCCTGGACGCCTTCCGCTACTTCCTGCTGCGCGAAATGGTCTTCGGACTGGATTCCAATTTCAGCGAAGACGCGCTAGTGCAGCGCCTCAATGCCGATCTGGCCAATGACCTGGGGAACCTTTACAGCCGCACCCTGGCCATGACGGCCAGGTACTTCGACGGGAAAGTGCCTCCCTTTGGAGCTCCTCCCGACGAGGTCGACCAGAACCTCATCCGCCATGTGGAAGAAGCGACGGCACATTACGTGGAAGAAATCCCCAGGCTGGGCTTTCATAAGGCTCTGATGAAAATTTGGGAATGCCTCAGCGCCGCCAACAAGTACGTCGATCACGTAGGCCCCTGGAACCTGGCCAAGGACCCCGGACAGCATGGGCATCTGCAAACGGTCCTTCGCATCCTGCTGGAGCTCAATAAGACGACCGCCGTCCTCATTTCCCCCTTCATGCCGGAAACCGCTGAAAAAATGCTGGACCGGCTGGGAATTCCCAAGAAGGCGCTGGACCTGAGACTGGAAGACGACGCCGCATGGGGAACCCTGAAAGAGGGAAGCCCGGTTCAAAAGGGTGAGTCGCTTTTCCCACGCGTGGAGCTGCGCACAGAACAAGTGCAACGAACGGAATTGAAGGAGCGCAAAGAGGAAAAACCAGCTGGAAAGTCGGCAGTGCAGCAGGCCAGGGATGCCTCACAGCAGCAGCCGGCAGCGGAAAAGCCCCCTGAAAAACTCCAGGAAAAACCCGAAGAAAAGCTGGAGAACATCTCCTTCGATGCCTTCAAACAGGTGGACCTGCGCGTGGGGCTCGTGAAGGAGGCGGAAAAAATCCCCAAGTCCAAGAAGCTTCTCCGATTGAAGGTGGACATAGGAGAAGAGCGCCAGGTAGTGGCAGGCATTGCGGAATACTACACGCCGGAAGAGATCGTGGGCAGGCAGGTCGTCCTGGTGGCCAATCTCCAGCCCGCCAAGCTCATGGGCGTGGAATCCCACGG